>DASSON010000221.1:0-4084 GCA_035700525.1 Burkholderiales bacterium | reverse complement strand
AGTAGCGTGATCCCGCCACGAGATTGGACGAACCACGGAAAAATCGCCGTAAAGCCGTAGAGATTCACGATATAGATCATGACGCCGGCTGCGGTACCGATGATCATGCCGACGGCAATGCCGCAGCGCGACGCCGGGTACGCCACGATCGCCGCATAAATCACCGACAGCATGAAATGGATGAATGCCGCAACCAGCCACACTATCGGATCGAACCCGCCGGACGGCGGCAGCACCGCTCGCCCCATGACCATTGCGGCAGTGAGACGGACATCTCGCGCCAGCAGCGGCCATGGCGATGCGTCGGTGAATCCCCACCACAACAGGATCTGTATCAGCGTGGATGCAACAGCGGCGGCGACAGCCGCGAGACTCAGTGCACGCAATACACCCACAGGGCATGAGGCTGGCACAGACGCGACGCTCAACGCTGCGTGATACCAAGCAGCCGCGCGCCTAGCATGCGCGCCAGCCCATGCGCACCGGCGCGCATCAGCGCATCGTGATTCCAGCGGAACAGCGTGCGCGCCACCGGCGCCAGCAGGTTCATCCAGCGCCGCGTGGTGCGCACCCGCCAGTCATAGCGCACCACAGTCACCGCGCCGTGACGCGAAAAGCGCCAGCACCCGACGCCTTCCAACTCGCCGCTGGCGACACCTTCAACCAGCAGCAGCGGCTCGACGCGCGTGATGCGTACATCGAATGTCAGCCGGTACGCCATCCGGCTTTTCCACGTGCAGCGCAGCACGCTGCCGACGCCGCTGTGATCGCCGGTCTGCAGCGCTTCGATCCGCTCCACGCCCTGCCACCACTGCGGCCAGCACACCACGTGCTGAATCGCGGCGCACACGTCGTGAAGCGGCGCCTCGATGTGCCATACGGTGACAAAATTGTAATCGGCCATTGCCGCGGCAGTTCACGGATCGAAGAAGTGTTCCGGAAAATCGACATCGATCCGGAAATCATCCATCACCACGGTTTCGATCAGTTCGTCATGCGCGTCCCGACTCTCCACTTTTACCGGCATGCAGTTCGACGTACCGAACCACAGATCGTAGCGGGCAACGTTTTTGACCGTCGTCCCCAGCTCGCCACGGACCATGACATGCAGTGTCGGCAGCCCCAACAGCTCCTGTCTGCCGACGACGCGCGTCGTACCACGGCGCTGCAGCGCCTGGACGTTGTCCAGCAGCGCGCCGACGTCCGAGTGATCAACCCGCTGCCCGCCCGAGCCCTGAATCAGAGAGTTGCCGGGGTCGAGTGTGAAAGATGGAAACGTCGAAATACCGAAAGGCCAGAGCCGGGCCTTGCGGGTGTCGGGATCATAGACCAGCACCGCACCGCGATGCGGTTCGACGAACTCCATCCGGATGAAACCGGGCTTGCGGTAGCTATAGTGAATGATCTGCGATTCCCCGGCGCTCGATGATCGCACGGTAACTTCGTACGAACGTATCGTCCGGTAGTGTGCAACGGCGGCGTCCACCGGGTCGGCAACGTGGCCGTTCAACGCAGCCATCAGACAGAGTCCGGCAACCATGTACTTGCTCCGCTGTGTCGATAGAACCTGTATTGCATGCCTTAACAGGCCTTGCGCCAGGGATATTCCATCAAGCGGATCAGAAATTCACGCCGCGCCACAATGCCCCTCCGCCGAACTCATTGCTCACCACACTGGAAGGAAAAGCCGGGCGGCGCAATCCTGTAAACTCGTCCCTGATGCACGATGATGCTCGCGGGACACAACGCCACCATCACAAAAGAGAAACTTGCATGGAAATCCGGATCCGGGACGCGGTCGCCGCAGACCTGCCGGCGGTACTGACGCTGCTGAAACAGCTCGACGTCGGGCACGACAGGCCGTTCTCGCCGACCGAGGCGCAACGCACCTTCGAGCGTCTTCAGAGCTGCCCGCATCATCACCTGTACGTGGCCGTTGCGCAGGCGCGGATCGTCGGTACATTCGTGCTGATCGTGATCGACAGCATCGCGCACGGCGGCATGCCGCACGGACTGGTGGAAGACGTCGTCGTCGACCCGGAGTGGCGCGGGCACGGCATCGGCAAACAGATGATGCAGTTTGCGATGGCGCGCTGCCGTGAAGCCGGTTGCTACAAGATGGCGCTGTCCAGCCATCTCAGCCGGGAGAAAACGCACCGCTTCTACGAGTCCCTCGGCTTTGAGAAGCATGGGTTTAGCTTTCTGATCCGATGACGGCATGGGGCGTCGGCCGGGCGATTCCGGGATGGCCGGAGTTGAACCCCTGCGCTTTGCCATTCACAACGTATCCTCCCGGACGACACGATACGCGGATTCGGCAGTGGACACGCCCGCGGCAACCGGCGCGTCCCTTTTCGGCTGTCGATGGTGAAACAATTTGTAACAAACTCCGTCGCCATGGAAGCATTTGTGAAACCGGATGGGCAGACAATTGCGCATCGGCTTGAAGCGGCGGAACCCTGACCGTTCCGCCAACGGGAGGATCCATGATTCAGCATATCTCGCCAGGACCTATGGCAACGCGGTACCATGATGGGTATTTTGCAGCGGCCATCATCTTGACCCGCATTCCATCAGCAGGCCCGAACATCTTCGCGATTCTCATGCGCCAGGATCGCGGTGCGATGCCGCGGATTCACATTTCCGGATGACGGTTACCCTCGATCATGAACGAAAATCAGAACAAAGCCGATGAACCGCAGCCGCCACGTCCGGTACGGCCGCCCGCCCATTCTCCGCGACGGTGGTGGTGGATCGGGCTGGTGCTGCTGTGCGTGCTGGGCGCCGGCATCTACAACTATGTGATCGAACCGGCCATCGCGCAGCAGGGACGGGGACGGCACGGCGCCAATGCCGCGCGCGCGATGCCGGTCGGCACTGCCGTGGCGAAGAGCGGCGACATTCACGTTTACCTGAACGGGCTGGGCACGGTGACGCCGCTCAATACCGTCACGGTCAGAAGCCGCGTCGACGGCCAGCTGATGCAGGTGCTGTTCCACGAAGGCCAGCACGTGAAGGCCGGCGCCCTGCTCGCCGAAATCGATCCGCGCCCGTTCCAGGTACAGCTGATGCAGGCCAGTGGCCAGCTGGCACGCGACCAGGCGCTGCTGAAGAATGCACAGATCGATCTGCAACGCTATGAAAAGCTGTTTTCGCAGGATTCGATCGCACGCCAGCAGGTCGATACCCAGAAATCGCTGGTCCATCAATATGACGGCGCGGTGAAAAGTGACCAGGGCCAGGTCGACAGCGCCAAGCTGCAGCTTGCGTACAGCCACATCACCGCACCGATCAGCGGGCGCGTCGGGCTGCGCCAGGTGGATCCGGGCAACATCATTCATGCATCCGATACCAACGGCCTGGTGGTGATCACGCAGATGCAGCCGATCACCGTCGTCTATTCGATTCCGGAGGACAGCCTGCCGGCCGTTCTGAAACGCCTGCATGCCGGCGCGCCGATGCCGGTCGAGGCCTGGGATCGCGACCTCAAGACGAAACTTGCGACCGGCTCGGTAATGGCGGTGGACAACCAGATCGACGTCACCACCGGCACCATCCGCATCAAGGCGAAATTCGCGAACGGGGATGAAACCCTGTTCCCGAATCAGTTCGTCAACGTGCGCATGCTGGTCGACGTGAAGCAGGACGCGACGGTGATCCCGTCGGCGGCGATTCAGACCGGCACCAGCGGCAGTTTTGTCTATGTCGTGAAGCCCGATCATACGGTGGCAATGCAGCCGGTGACGGTCGGCCCGCAGGAAAACGGCAATTCGGCGATCGACAGCGGGCTCAAGCCCGGTGAGCTGGTGGTGGTCGACGGCGCGGACAAACTGCGCAATGGCGCCAAAGTGGAGCTGGCCGGCCAGCACGGCGGCGCAGCGCCGGCCGGCGCCAAAGCGTCCGGCAGCAAGGTCGCAAAAGGCAAAGGCGGCGCATGAGCCCGTCACGGCCGTTTATTCTGCGGCCGGTTGCGACCTCGCTGCTGATGGTCGCGATTCTGCTGTCGGGCATTCTCGCCTATCGTTTCCTGCCGCTGTCGGCATTGCCGGAAGTCGACTATCCGACGATCCAGATCGTCACGCTC
>DASSON010000220.1:0-2275 GCA_035700525.1 Burkholderiales bacterium | reverse complement strand
GGTGCTCACATCGGTGGATCGCGACGATCTGCCGGACGGCGGCGCCGCCCACTATGCGGCTTGTATAACGGCGATTCATCGGCGCTGCCCGCAGACCGCGGTGGAAGCGCTGACGCCCGATTTCGGCGGCGATCTGCAGGCTGTGGCCACCGTGCTGGCAGCCGGCGTGACGACTTATGCGCAGAATATCGAGACGGTGGAGCGGCTCACGCATTATGCGCGCGATCCCCGCGCCGGCTATCAGCAAACACTGGCCGTGCTGGCTTTTGCCAAACGCGAGTGTCCGAAGACACTGACCAAGACCAGCCTGATGCTGGGGCTGGGCGAAACGGACGCCGAGCTTGATCAGACCTTCGACGATGTCCGCTCCTCCGACGTGGACATTCTGACGCTCGGCCAGTATCTGCGGCCCACGCCCAACCATCTGCCGGTGGCCCGTTTCGTGACACCACAGCAATTTCAACGTTACCGCGAACAGGCGTTATCGAAGGGCTTTGTCGAGGTGGTATCGGGGCCGCTGGTGCGTTCCAGCTATCGTGCCGAACGCGTGCTCGATCACAACAACGCCGGATTGAAAAGGTGACCGGCGGCCGCCGAAATCCTGCGACGCGGCCGGGTGATCAAAACGCCAACGCCGAAACCGGCAAGGATCGCGCCGCGGCGTAAAAGTGACGCCGCACGCAGTGTGCGGCATTCACGACAGCGATTCATTGAACCAGCGGCGACGCGGCCGCTTCGAGTTCCACGCCTTCGATTTCGGCGTTGCCGGCCACTACGCGCACGTATTGAGACAACGCGCGTGCTTCGCTGCGTTGACGAAGCTCGGCTGCAAGGCGTTCGCACACCGCCTCATAGGGCAGCGGCTTGCCGTCGATGCGCTGATCGACGGCAATGATGTGGAAGCCATGGCGCGTGGTGACCAGTTTCGGCAGCACGCCGACCGTGTGGTCATCGAAGATCGCCTTTTCGAATTCAGGGACGGTCTCGCCGCGCTGCAGTTGTCCGAGGCTGCCGCCGTTGGCACCGGACGGGCAGTTGGAGTGTTCCTTCGCACGCGCGTCGAACAAGTCAGGCTGCGCCTGCAATTCACGCAGCATGGTTTCGGCGACGGCGCGTACCGCGGGCACCGGGGTGCCGGGCGTGATCTGAAACAGGATGTGCCGCGCGCATACCAGATCGCCGGAACGAAAGCGCTGCCGGTTGGCTTCGTACCAGCGCCGACACTCCTCGTCAGTGGGTTCGGGGACCACCACTTCTTCGGCCAGCGTGCGCTCGATCGCGCGTTCGATGTCGCTATCGCTTGCGCCGTCCTCAATGTAGCCGAGCTCGCGTGCGCGTTGCCGCAGGAGTTCGTGGACTGCGGCAAGCTGCGGCGTCGGCCACGTCGAGGGGTCGATGCTGACGTCGTTGATTTTCATTTCAATGGATTCGCGGCACGGGTGTCCTTGCGCACCAGCTGGTACGGCCGGAACAGGTAGGCGAGCGCGCCGACCCCGCTCCAGATATGGACCATGCGGGTGAATGGCGACACCAGGAAAATGGTGAAGCCGAGCAGGATATGCAGCTTGTACACCCACGGAATCCCCTGCAGGAGCGCCGCGCCGCCGCCCTGGAAGTAGACGATCGACTGCACGTAGGCGACGAGACGCTCGAACTCGGCGCCGGCCATGTGCTGTGCGGAGACCGGCACCGTGGCCAGGCCGAGTGCCAGCTGCAGCCACAGCATGACCACGATCGCAATGTCCCACTTGCGGCTGTTGGCGCGGATGCGCCGGTCGGACAGGCGGCGGTGGATCAGGAGGGTGATGCCAATGATGGCGATCGCGCCGGCAATGCCACCGATCACCATCGCCAGCAGCATGTGCTGGGTCGGGCTCATCAGCCACAGCACCAGCGATTCGGGCATCAGGAAGCCGACGAAATGGCCGAGAATCACCACAATCACACCGTAGTGAAACAGATTCGAGCCCAGCCGCAGCTGGTGCATGCGTAACGTCTGCGACGAATCGCTCTTCCACGAGTACGGTTCGCGGTCGAACCGGATCAGGCTGCCGAGCAGCAGCACCGCAAGGCAGATATAGGGATAGATGTCGAACAGAAAGTAGTCGAGGGTCGTCGGCGCAGTCATCGTGATGTCTCCGGGTGCATCGGACGTGTCATGCGGTGCGATGTTTGGGTGCGGGCGGTGCAAAGGCCGGCTTTTCTTCCCACTCGCGGTCGAGGTCTTCCGCCGGCGGCGCCGGCGCGTGTGCATCGAGCCCCTTTTCGCCGCCGA
>DASSON010000219.1:0-25477 GCA_035700525.1 Burkholderiales bacterium | reverse complement strand
GACCAGGTCGCGCTGCTGGCGCAGGAGCGCGGCGTCGGCAACGTGCGCACGCGCCAGGGCGACGTCACGCAACTGCCGTTCCAGGCCGGCGAATTCGACTGGATCATCACCCGCTATAGTGCCCATCATTGGCGTGATCCGCAGGCGGCGGTGAACGAATGCCGGCGGGTGCTCAAGGCTGGCGGGATGCTGCTGGTGAGCGACACCGCCGCGCCCGAGGAACCGTTGTTCGACACCGTGCTGCAGACGATCGAAATTTTGCGCGACCGCTCGCACGTACGGAACTACCGGGTTTCCGAATGGCGGCAGATGCTGCAGCGCGCGGGTTTCACCGCCGAGCTGCTGCTCACCTGGGACATACGGCTGGAATTCGATTCCTGGGTGACGCGGATGAGAACGCCGCGTCACCGCATCGACGCCATCAAGGCGGTATTCGATGAAGCCCCGGGGGAAGCGCGGGCGTTTCTGAAAGTCGAGGCGGATTATACGTTCGTGAATCCGGGAGCGCTGATCCGCGGCGTTTGCGCGAGCGCCTGAGCGCGACGCCGGCTTTTGCCCGTGCTATGCTCCGCTCGCCGGCAAATCCGGCAATTTCCGGAGGAGGGAAGGCATGGAACGAACAGGCGTGGTGACGGCAATCATCACGGCGACGGCGGTGATCGTCCTGTCGGGATCTGCCGTGGCCGAATCCACATCGTCGCAGGCTATTTCGCGCGGGCGCTATCTGGTCGAAATCGCGGGCTGCAATGACTGCCACACCGCGGGCTATGCGCAAAGTGGCGGTAACATACCCGAAACGAAATGGCTTACCGGCGACCGGCTGGGATGGTACGGCCCGTGGGGCACGACCTATCCGCCGAATCTGCGGCTGTACATGCAGACGATGACCGAGGCACAATGGGTCGAACGCGCCAAAACCCTGCAGGGCAGACCGCCGATGCCGTGGTATGCGCTGCATCGCATGTCGGCGGACGATCTGGCGACGATCTACCGCTTCGTCCGTTACCTGGGACCCGCCGGACGCCCTGCACCGCAGGCATTGCCGCCGGGACAGACACCGCCGGCGCCGTACGTGACGTTTCCGCAGCCGCCGAAATGATGCGCCGTCGCGCTCCGTAATTTTTCAGCGTGACGGAGTTACGGGCGTGGCGCTGCGACTTCGGCGCGTGCCGTCAACGGACGCACCCGCCACGCGACCAGCGCGACGCCGGTGCAGGTGATCGCGATGCCGAACAGGCTTACCGGCGTCGGCACTACGCCGAACATCAGGAATTCCAGCGCCACTGCCAGAATCGGCGTCAGGTAAAGCAGGCTGGTGACACGCGTCGCCTGGCCGCGGCGCATCAGTGTGTGCAGCGCGTTGACCGCGAGAATGGACGCGCCGATGACGAGAAACGCGATCGCCGCGAACAGCTGCCAGTCCCAGATCACCTTGAAACCTTCGACCGTGAAGGCGAGCGGCAGCAGCACTGCGAACGACGCGACGAACTGCACCAGCGCGCCGGCGCGCAGGTCCACCACCGGGCAGAACACGCGCTGATAGAGCGTGCCGCCGGTTACGCCGGTCAGCGCCACGACGACCGCGATCAGGCTGCCGGTCGTCACCGCGCGGATGTCAATCTTGTGCCATACCACCAGCGTCACGCCGGCGAGCCCGATCATCACGCCCAGCCACTGCCAGCGCGTGAGCCGCTCGCCCATCCAGCGCGCCGCGATCACCGCGGTGATCAGCGGCTGGATCGACAACATCACCGCGACGTTGCCGGCGGTCATCCCGAGGTATTGCGCGTAGTGGCTGCCGCTCAGATTGACCGCGTGCATCAGCAGCCCGGCGACAATCACGTGGCCAAGTTCCGTGCGCGAGCGTGGCCAGTGCGGTTTCGACCACAGCACGATCGGGATCAGGCACAGAATGCCGAAGCCGTAGCGTAGCGTGAGGAAGGTGAACGGGGCGGCGTGATGAACGCCGACCTTGGTCGCGAGGTAGCCGGAGCCCCAGGCGACGACGAAATACCAGGCGAGCGCGGAGTCGACCCAGCGGCGGTCGGAAGGAATCGTGGCCAATTGTCTGAAGTCGCGCGCTCGCGGTGATGCCGCAAGTATAGCGCGGCCGACAGTCGCCCGACCGGCACTCAGTCGGTCACGTCGGGTTCGAAGAACAGCCACTGGATGCGTGGAAACGCCTGTCGCAGTGCCTGCTCGCAGCGGTTGATGCTTTCCAGCAACGTCCCGGCATCTGTCGTTTCCGTCATTCGCACCTTGACTGCCACCATGGCCGAGCCGCCGAGCTGCAGTGTGATCAGATGGAGCACGTCGGCAACTTCGTTGCGGGCCAGCAGGAAACCGCGGATTGCCTGCTGTTCGTGCAGCTCCATGCTCTGGCCGATCAGCATTCCCTGCACCTCGACGCCGATCGCGATCGCCACGATGATCAGCAGCGCGCCGATCGCCAGGCTGCCGAGCGCATCGAACAGCGGATTGCCGGTTGCCGCGCTGAGCACGATCGCGACCAGCGCGAATGCCAGACCGATGAGCGCCGCGAGATCTTCGCCCAACACCACCACCAGCTCGCTCTGGCGCGTTTCGCGGAACCAGCGCCACAACGTGCGGCCGTTGCGTACCTTGTTGACCTCCCTGACACAGCCCCACAGCGACACGCATTCCGCGCCGATGCTGAACACCAGGATGACGATCGCGATCCACGCCGAGCTGAGCGGCTCGGGGTGGCGCAGCTTGTGCACGCCCTCATAAATCGAAAACAGTCCGCCCATGCTGAACAGGATCAGCGCGACGATGAACGACCAGAAATAGATCGCCTTGCCGTAACCGAGCGGGTAGTCGGGTGTCGGCGGCCGCCGCGCGTGTCTCAGTCCGAGCATCAGCAGCAGCTGGTTGCCGGAGTCGGCGACCGAGTGAATGGCTTCCGCCAGCATCGCGCTCGAGCCGGTGATGGCCGCACCGACGAACTTGGCGACCGCGATCGCGACGTTGGCACCGAGTGCGAACAGGATCGATTTCAGTGAATCGGCGCCGCTCGACATGCCGTGGCCCCTTTTTCGGTCGGAGATGAAACGCGGCACCGCATGGACCGCCGTGCTGTCACCGGCCGCGTCAGAAAACGCTATGGTGCCAGCCGTTCGATGATCCAGCCACTGGCGGCACGCCGATAGCGCAGCCGGTCATGCAGACGGCTGATGCGGCCCTGCCAGAATTCGATCCGTTCCGGAACGACGCGGTAGCCGCCCCAGTTTGAAGGCCGCGGCGGGTTATTGCCGAAGCGGCCTGCCGCGGCTGCGTATGCCTGCTCCAGCGATTCGCGGTCCTGCACCACTTCGCTTTGCGGCGACGCGATTGCAGCAAGCCTGGAGCCGGGCGGCCGGCTTGCGAAATAATCATCGGAGTCCGTTGCCGGGACTTTGTCGACCACACCTTCGATCCGCACCTGGCGTTCCAGCTCGGCCCAGTGAAACAGCAGGCTGGCATGGTGATTGACTGCCAGTTCCCGACCCTTGCGGCTGTCATAGTTGGTGTAGAACACAAAACCGCGGGCGTCTGCCCCCTTCAGCAGCACGATGCGCGCGGACGGCTGCCCCGACGCGTCGGACGTTGCCAGCGTCATCGCATTCGGGAACGTGAGGTCGGCGCTGACCGCCTCGCTGAACCACTTGTCGAACTGCCGGAACGGATCGGATGCAACATCGGTCTCCGACAGCGACGCTTTCGCGTATTCCGCGCGGATGTCGGCGATGTTCACGAACCCGCCCTGGCCGCCCACGAATCGCGCAGCGTCACCGTACGGTTGAAAACAGGCTGGCCGGCAGTCGTGTCTTTTACATCGGCGACGAAGTAGCCGTGCCGCTCGAACTGAAAGCGTTCCTCGGGCTGCACCTGCGCCAGTGCCGGCTCGATGTACGCGTGAATCACATGCTTTGAGTCGGGGTTGAGAAATGTCTTGTAGTCGCGGTCCGCGGCATCCGGCTGCGGCACCGTGAACAGCCGATCGTAGAGCCGGACTTCGGCGCGCTGTGCGTGCCGCGCCGACAGCCAGTGGATGTTGCCCTTGACCTTGCGCTGGTTGGCGCCGGGTGTGCCGCTGCGGGTATCCGGATCATAGGTGCAATGCACGGCGATCACGTTGCCCTGTGCGTCCTTGTCGACGCCGACGCACCGGATCACCCAGCCGTAGCGCAGCCGGACTTCGGCGCCCGGTGAGAGACGGAAATAGCCCTTGGGCGGGTGCTCGTTGAAATCGTCACGCTCAATCCACAGTTCGCGCGAAAACGGCACGACGCGCCTTCCCAGTTCCGGCTGCTGCGGATGATTGGGCGCGTGGCATTCCTCTTCCTGACCGTTGGGGTAGTTGTCGATGATCAGCTTGAGCGGGTCCAGCACGGCAATGCGGCGCTCGGCGCGCTGGTTCAGATCATCGCGCATGCATTCTTCGAGCACACCCATGTCGATCCACTGTGGCGCTTTAGCGACCCCGATGCGTTCCGCGAACAGCCGGAAACCCTCCGGCGTGAACCCGCGGCGGCGCGCGCCGACCAGTGTCGGCAGCCGTGGATCGTCCCAGCCGTCGACGTGCCGCTTTTCCACCAGCTCGATCAGCTTGCGTTTCGACAGCACGGTGTAGCCGATGTTGAGCCGCGCGAACTCGATCTGCTGTGGCAGCGGGCGCGACAGCAGGCCGCCGTCCGCCAGCCGCTCCAGCACCCAGTTGTAGAGCGGCCGGTGATCCTCGAACTCCAGTGTGCACAGCGAGTGGGTGACGTTCTCCAGCGCGTCGGAGATGCAGTGCGTGTAGTCGTAGAGCGGATAGATGCACCATTTGTCGCCGGTGCGGTGATGATGGGCGCGGCGGATGCGATAGATGATCGGATCGCGCAGGTTGATGTTGGGTGACCCCATGTCGATCCTGAGCCGCAGCACGTGCGCGCCGTCGGCGAATTCGCCGGCGCGCATGCGGTGGAACAGATCGAGGTTTTCATCGGCCGGGCGGTCGCGGTACGGGCTGTCACGCCCCGGCTCGGTGAGCGTGCCGCGGTAGCCGCGGATCTCGTCCGCCGACAGACTGTCGACATAGGCGAGACCGGCGTTGATGAAATATTCGGCGAACGCGTAGAGCTCGTCGAAATAATCCGACGCGTAATAGAGATGGCGGCCCCAGTCGAAACCCAGCCATTTCACCGCGCCGACGATCGAATCGACGTATTCCTGCTCTTCCTTCTCCGGGTTGGTGTCGTCGAAACGCAGATGACAGGCACCGCCGTATTCCTGCGCCAGGCCGAAATTGAGGCAGATCGACTTCGCGTGGCCGAGGTGCAGATAACCGTTCGGCTCGGGCGGGAAACGGGTTTCGACGCGGCCGCCCCATTTGCCGTTGCGGTTGTCGGTGTCGATGATCTGGCGGATGAAATTCGAACTCGAGGCAGCTGCGTCACTGCTGTCGGTGGAAGCGGAGGGTGGTGGCGTTTTTCTGGAGATTCCGGACATCGGGATACTGGAGCGGGTTGACTTCACACTGTGTGACGACAATACAAGCCTTTAATTTTACTAGAGAACCGGTTTGCTTGCGAGGAAGGCCATCGGCATGCAGTGAAATTTCTTGCGAATGATATTGGTTATCATTTAGAATAAGCGCTTCGCCGTTCATCCGGCGGAACGGCAGTACGGTTTCTTCAATGCGTCGCAGCCCGCCAGCGCAACCGCGGCACAGCCAGCCAGTCGTCGCAGATCTCACACAGGGAGAGCTTTCGTGCAGCGACGATACACCCGGCTTGCGGCCGCCGTCATGGCCGCGTTGGCAGCGCCTGCGGCATCCGTGCTTCACGCGCAGGAAACCCCCAACACAACGTTGCCGGCAGTGACTGTGCGCGGTCAGGTCGTCAGCAACGATTACAACAACGGCATTTCAACCGTCGGCGCGAAGGTGCCGACGCCGGTCCGCGACATACCGCAAACCGTCAACGTGGTCGATCGCGCGGTAATGGACGCGCAGGCCGCCGCGTCGCTGGAGGATGCGTTGCGCTATGTTCCCGGCATCACGATCGGCGGCGCCGAAGGCGGCCATATCGGCAACAACATCAATCTGCGCGGGTTTTCGGCACAGACCGACATTTTTCTCGATGGCTTCCGCGATCGCGGACAGTATTACCGCGACACCTTCTCGCTGGACTCGGTCGAGGTGCTGAAAGGGCCGTCGTCGATGCTGTTCGGCCGCGGCACCACCGGCGGCGTCATCAACCAGGTGAGCAAGACGCCGTCGCTCACGCCGCACGCCGAAGTCTCCGCCACCGTCGGCACCCACGACTACTACCGCACCACCGCCGATATCAATCAGCCCCTGTCGGATACCTCGGCGTTTCGCGTGGCGCTGATGGGGCAGGATTTGCACTCGTCGCGCGACGTGATGAGCGACCAGGATTACGGCATCGCGCCGTCGCTGCGCTTCGGCATCGGCACGCCGACCGAAATCACGCTGCTGGCGCTGGTGCAGCACAATCGCGACATGCCGGACTACGGTCTGCCTGCGGTCAACGGCCGTCCCGCGGACGTTTCCTATGACACGTTCTACGGGCTGACCGACGACCGCACCGTGCAGGACGTGTTCAGCCTGACCGGCAGAATCGAACACCACTTCAGTCCGCATCTGACGCTGCGCAATCAGACCCAGTACAACCGCTACGACATCGACGCGCGCGAAACCGCGGCAAGCAAGGTCGGCACGCTTGCCGGCGGCGTGTTCACTGCGTTGTCGACGCCCGGCAACCAGACCAGCCTGCCGCTGAGCCAGCTTTACGTGCAGCTCGGCAGTCACGACCGCGACATCCGCGATACGTCGCTTTACAACCAGACCGATCTGATCGCGCGCTTCAATACCGGCACCATCAAGCACACGCTGCTGCTGGGGGCCGAAATCGGCCATGACGACTATCGCAACCAGAGCTACTCGCGCAGCGGCCTGCCGGCCGTTTCGCTGATCGATCCGGCCTACCAGCCGACGCCCGCGAGTGCCGTCAGCACCGCCGGCAATCTGGCGGACAGCAGCGCCGATACGCTGGCCGCATACGCCAACGACACGCTGGAACTGAATCGGCACTGGAAACTGGTGGCCGGCCTGCGCTGGGACCGGTTCAAGGGGGACATCACCAACACCGTTCCATCGAGCCGCTCGCTGCCGTCGGCCGGGCAGACGGTGAATTTCACCAGCATGCGCGGCGGCATCATTTATCAGCCGACCGATGCGCAATCGTATTATCTGGCTTACGGCACGTCGTTCGATCCGTCGCTCGAAAAGCTCACGGTATCGCCAGGCCAGCAGGATCTGGAACCGGAAAAGAACCGTTCCTATGAGGCCGGCGCCAAGTGGGATCTGTTTGGCGGCAACCTGTCGCTCACTTCGGCACTGTTCCGGATCGACAAGACCAATGCGCGCACTCAGGTCGCGACCGGTGAGTACGAGCTGTCGGGCGACTGGCGCGTAAATGGGTTCGAACTCGGCGCGGTCGGACGCATTACGCCGCGCTGGCAGGTTTTCGCCGGTTACACCTATCTCGACGGCGAGGTGACGAAGGCCTCCACGCTCGATGGTACGCAGGGCAAGACGCTGCCGAATACGCCGCGCGACACGGCGACGTTATGGACCACCTACCGGGTGACGCCGGAATGGGAGGTGGGCGGCGGACTAATCTACATGTCGCAGCGTTACGCCAACAGTACCAACGTGGTATCGGTACCCGGCTTCACGCGTGTCGACGCGACGCTCGCATACCATCAGCCAAAGTACGACGTGCGGCTCAACCTGCTCAACGTGACCGACGAGCAGTACATCGAGTCGGTCATCCAGTCGGATGGCGGACGTTCGGTGCCCGGAACCGGACGGGCGGCGCTGGTGACGTTCACCTACAAGTTCTGACGGAGCCGGTTGCGCGATGCTGGTGCGGATTCCGGGTGTGCTGAGCGCGGAACAGGTGCGCGCGATACGCGGCCGGCTCGACGCGGCGGGCGACGCGTGGGTCGACGGCCGTGTCACCGCCGGCCACCAGGGCGCGCAGGTCAAGCACAACCTGCAGCTCGCCGAGCACACGCCGCTGGCGCGCGAGCTCGGCGATCTGGTGCTGGGCGCACTGGAGCGCAATCCGCTGTTCATCAGCGCCGTGCTGCCGTCGCGCGTTTATCCGCCGATGTTCAACCGCTATCGGCAGGACATGACCTTCGGCAGTCACGTCGACGGCGCGGTGCGGCTGGTGCCCGGCAGCGGCGCGAAGATCCGCACCGACGTTTCCGCCACGCTGTTTCTTTCGACGCCCGAGGAATACGACGGCGGCGAACTGCTGATCGAGGATACCTACGGCGTACATTCAGCCAGGCTGCCGGCGGGAGACATGGTGGTGTATCCGGCCACCAGCCTGCATCGCGTGTCGCCGGTGACGCACGGCGTGCGCACCGGCTGCTTCTTCTGGGCGCAGAGCCTGGTGCGCAGCGACGAACAGCGGGCGCTGTTGTTCGACCTCGATAACGCGATTCAGCGCCTCAACGCCGCCGGGGCCGACGAAGTGGCGCGGGTGCATCTGACCGGCTGCTACCACAACCTGCTGCGGATGTGGTCCGAGCCCTGAGCGGCAGGATGGCGCGCCAGCTGCTGTTTCAAATCCACTGGCTGCTCGGCATCACCGCCGGCGCGGTGCTGTCGGTGGTCGGCGTCAGCGGCGCGCTGCTCAGCTTCGAACCGCAGATCCTGCGCGCGCTCAATCCCGGCGTGATGACGGTGCATGCGTACGATGCGCAGCCGCTGCCGCCGGCCGAGTTGCTGGCGCGCGTGCACGCCGCAGCGCCCGGGAAGTGGGTTGTTGCGCTGACGCTGTCCGCCGACCCGGACGCCGCTGCGCGCGTGCGCTTCGCACCGGCGTCCATGGCGGGCGCGAAGCGCACGCGTGGCACGACGAGTTACGTCGATCCCTATACCGGAGAAATGCTCGGCACGCCGCGTGGCGAGGTTTTTTTCCGGCAGGGCAGATTCAGCGTGATGCGCATCCACCGCTGGCTTGCTGCCGGCGATGTCGGCAAGTACATTGTCGGTGCCGCGACGCTGGCGCTGATTTATTTCTGCCTGTCCGGCCTCTATCTGCGCTGGCCGCGGCGGTCGCTCGACTGGCGCGCCTGGTTCAAGCTCGACTGGCGCCACCGCGGGCGCGCTTTTCTATGGAACCTGCATGCGGTGGCCGGCGCCTGGGTACTGATTGCCTACCTGCTGATGGCGCTTACCGGCCTGTGGTGGTCCTATGGCTGGTATCGCGACGGTGTGGCGGCGCTGACCGGAGTCACGCAGACGCAGCCGCCAAAGCGTGGCGTAGCCGCGCATGGTGTGCGTGCCCGCGCTGCAGAGGCGCCCGATCTGGATGCGTTGTGGACCGTGTTTCGCCGGCAGGCAGGCAACTGGCGCAACGCCACGCTGACGATACCGGTCGTGGGTCAGCCGTTGCGCATCCGCTATCTTCCCGCCGACGCACGCCACGAGCGCGCCACCGACGAAATGACGCTCGCCCCCGACGGCCGCGTGCTGAAGCTCGAGCGCTACGCCGACAAGCGCCCGGGCCGGAAGCTGTGGAGCAGCATCTTCCCGCTGCACAGTGGCAGCTTCTTCGGATTGCCGGGCCTCATCTGTTACATGGTCGCGAGCCTCGCGATGCCGTTGTTCTTCGTCACCGGCTGGATGTTGTATCTCGACCGGCGCAAAAAGAAGCGGGAAGCGCGTGCCGCGGCACGCGCGTTGAACCCTGCCGCCGGCGGCGCCACGCCGACGCTGGTCGCTTTTACCAGCCAGACCGGATTCGCCGAGCGCCTGGCATGGCAGACCGCGGGCGCGTTGCAGGCAGTCGGCGTGCCGGTGGCGGTACACGCGCTCGGCGCACTCGGCGACGGGCAGCTGAAAACGTTCAGCCGCGCGCTGTTTGTCGTCAGCACCTTCGGCGACGGCGAACCGCCGGACGGCGCGCGTGCATTTGCGCGGCGCCTGATGGAGCGTTCGTTGCCGCTTTCCGGATTTCACTTCGGCCTGCTGTCGCTGGGCGACAGCAAGTTTGCCCATTTCTGCGGCTTTGGCCGCAAGCTCGATCAATGGCTGCGGCAGCAGGGCGCGCAACCATTGTTCTCACCGGTGGAGGTCGACGACGGTGATCCCGCCGCGATCGAAAGCTGGCAGGCGCAGCTTACGCAGATCACGGGCAAGGCATTGAACCCGGCGTGGCGCGAAGCGCCTTACGGGCGCTGGCGTCTCGTCGAGCGGCGGCTTCTGAACCCGGGCAGCGTCGGGGAAGGAACCTACCATCTGGAACTGGAAGCGGCTGCTGCCGGCGCGCTGCAATGGCAGGCCGGCGACATCGCCGAAGTGCGCCCGCGTCATCCTCGGCGTTGCGTGGCCGCGTTCCTGGCCGCGCATCAGCTGGTCGGCGAGGCGCTGGTGAATGTCGATGGCAGCGTGATGACATTGGCTGCCGCCCTGGCACGCAGCATCCTGCCGCAGCAGGTCGCGCAACGTGAGGCGCCGCAGGCACTGACGCAGCGGCTGCGGCCGTTGCCGAAGCGTGAATATTCGATCGCATCACTGCCGCAGCAAGGACGGCTGTGGCTGCTGGTGCGCCGACAGCGGCAGGCGGACGGCAGTCTGACGCTCGGCTCCAGCTGGCTTACCGAACAGGCGGCAGCGGGTGCAGACATCGAACTGCGCTTGCGCTCGAATCCGGCGTTCCATGCGCCAGGCGATGCGCGCCCGCTGATCCTGATCGGCAACGGCACCGGGTTGGCGGGGCTGCGTGCACATCTTCATGCGCAGATACTTGCCGGCGGGCGCGCATGGCTGATCTTCGGCGAGCGTCAGGCGGCGCGCGATTTCTACTATCGCGACGAAATCGAACAGTGGCGGCAGCAGGGTGTACTGGAGCGGCTGGATCTCGCGTTTTCACGCGATCAGGCGCGACGCATCCATGTGCAGGATCGCGTGATCGCCGTGGCGAACGACGTACGATCATGGATCGCGAACGGCGCCGCAATCTACATCTGTGGCAGCATCAATGGCATGGCGCCAGGCGTTGAATCCGTTCTGACGGACATTCTCGGAACCGGTGCGATGGAGCGGCTGGTCATGGCAGGCCGTTACCGTCGCGACGTTTACTGATTGTCCGATAACGGCTGCGCGGGTACAGCGCGAGTGCCGGCGGTTGCACCACCGTACGTTGCCCGTGGCAGGCAATGACCGCTGCGGGACCGGGCGCGGACGCGTCGCGGTTTGCAGGCTGCGCCTGTTGCTCCGGTTGAACTCTCAATAGAATCAGCATATCAGCCTCCTGGTTGAGCGCTATCGCAATGGCGGCCGGCTACGTAGCCCACAAGGAGCTGCTGGCTGGCGGCTGAGGAAGTGGTTACTTCGTCAGAATGAGTTTGCCCTTGCTGGTTTGTCGCAGACGATACTGACAGCCGCCGTGCTCGATCAGCAGTTCGCGCGAGCCCTTGAACAGCTCGTGACTGGTAACGGTTTTGCACGCGCCTGCCGGCGGCTGCGCCGCGGCGACGTGCGTTGCCGGCGGCTTTTGCGCGGCGTCACTGATGATGCTCATCGCGGCAGCGGCTCCGTTACGAAGCCGAGACGCGTCACCCCGGCGTTCTGTGCATCGGCCATCACCTCGGCGAGTTTCTGGTAGGTGGTGGTGCGATCGGCGCGCAGGCGCAGTACCGGCTGCGGGTCGCGTAGCGCCGCCGCTGCCAGCCGTTGCTTCAGCGTGGTTTCGTCCATTGCTTCTCCATCCCAGTAGATCAGTCCGCCGGCATTGATCGCCACTGTGATTTCGTCGGGCTTCTGCGGCTGCGGCTGGCTTGCCACCTGCGGCAAGTTGATCTTCAGCGCGTGCGTGAGCAGCGGGGCGGTGATGATGAAAATGATCAGCAGTACCATCATCACGTCGACCAGCGGCGTGGTGTTGATCTCGACCATCGGTGCGTTGTGTGCGTCGTCTGTGAAGCTGGAAAGGCTCATGCTACTGCCCTCACCTCGGCGGGAAGTGGGTGCGGCGCTTCCGTTTCCGTGTTCGCAGCGCGCGACGGTGTGTGGCCGCTCATCAGCCATACCATGAGCTCGTAGGCGAACGCGTTGAGCCCGGCGCCGATCATCCGGTTCGAGCGCACCAGTGCGTTGTAGCCGAGTACCGCGGGGATCGCGACCGCCAGTCCGAGCGCGGTCATGATCAGTGCCTCGCCGACCGGACCGGCCACCGTATCGAGCGTCGCGCGCCCGCTGGTGCCGACCGCGATCAGCGCGTGGTAGATGCCCCATACGGTACCGAACAGACCGACGAATGGTGCGGTGCTGCCGACGGAGGCGAGAACGGTCAGCCCGCTTTCAAGACGCGCATGCTCGGCGGCGACGGCATTGCGCAGCGCCGCTCCCAGCCAGTCGGAAACGGAACAATCGGCCATGGCGTTCGTATCGCGTGCGGCGTAATGGCCGGCCGCGAGGGTGCCGGCCGCGGCCAGCCGCAAGTAGGGGTGGCCGGCGGCGGCATATTGCGGGATGCTGCCGGACTGCGCGTCCTGCCAGAACTGCCGCGCGGTCGCCGCCGCAGCACGCCGGATGCGCCACGCCCGCCACGCCCGGATCAGCATCACCGACCAGCTGGCGATCGACATGACGATGAGTATCAGCGCGACAGCACGGGCCACCGGGTCGCTGTGCGCAATGAAATGCGAAATACCGAATGCGTTGAGGTTCTGCACAACTTATCCTTGAAGTTTGAAAATGATCGGAATCGTGACCCAGCTCGCGACTGCATGATCGGCTTCGCGCGCCGGCACGAAGCGCCATTTGCGCACAGCGTCGAGCGCCGACTGGTCGAGGCGCTGATAACCACTGGATTTTTTTATTTCCACTTTTTGCGGGCGGCCGCCGCCATCGACGAGTACACGCAGCAGCACTTTTCCGGCGTGGCCGAGGCGACGTGCAAGCACCGGGTACGCCGGAGCGGGATTGCGCAGATAATCGGCGTTGTAGTTGACCGGCACGCGAACGACCGGAGGTGTCGCGGGCTCTGCCGCTGCAGCGGTTGGCGGCGCAGGCGGAACAGGCTGGACGGCTGCAGGCGTGGGGGAATCAACCGACTGCAGCGGCGTTTTATGCTCCACCGCCGGCGGCGGTTTGCGCGCGGCTTTCCGGATCGGCCTGGAATGATGTTTTTGATGCTGTTTCTGCGGCTTCGGTTGCGGCATTTCGCGAACGACCGGTTGCGGTGATACAGCCGGCTGCGGAGGCGTGATCGGCTCGATTTTTTCGGGCGGCGGAGGTGCGGGTGAAACGGGCATAGTCGGAGGAGTGGCCGGGCGCGGCGCCAGCAGCTCGACCAGCAGCGGCTGTGTCGACACGGCCGGTGTAACCACTTGCCGCGCCGTCTGCCACAAGCCGTAGCCGACCGCAACGTGGATTGCGCTAACCAGCGTAATGGTCAGCCAGTAATCGACACGGATTGCACGCGGTGCGGTCCTCATGGTTACTGTAAAATAACATTAATACAAATAGTAATTATTCTCATTACTATATTTACACAAGGAAGGGTCTGTCAATACGAAACTTCGGAAAACTTCTGCCGAGCGCTGCTGCGGGTGCGGCACGGCACAGTTGTGCTAGGATTCTTTGTCTTTCGTTTCAAGCACTAATTTGTATTATCCGGTTGCATGACTCCCCTTACCTTTCCAGTGTTGCGGCTGCTGGCGGATGGCGGCTTTCGCTCCGGCGAAGCGATTGCCCGCCACTTTCAGGTGTCGCGTGCAACGGTATGGCACGCGCTGGCCGACATCGGGCAGATCGGTGTCGAGCTCTACAAGATCCCGGGCCGCGGCTACCGGCTGGCACGGCCGGTCGAATTTCTTGACGTTGACGCGATCTGCCACTGGCTGGCGGACGACGCCGGGCGCTTCGCAGTCGAGATCGCCGACATGACCTCGTCGACCAATACCGATCTGGTGCAGCGTGCCGGACAGGGCGCCGCCAGCGGCAGCGTCATCGCGGCCGAATGGCAGTCACATGGCCGCGGCCGGCGTGGCCGCGCGTGGCATACCGAGTTCGGCGGCGCGCTGACTTTTTCGCTGCTGTGGCGATTCGAGCAGGGCGCCGGTGATCTCGCCGGCCTCAGCCTGGCGGTCGGTGTTGCGCTGGTGCGCGCGCTGAAATCGCTTGGCGTGAGCGAAGCACGGCTGAAATGGCCGAACGACGTGCTGTGGCGCGGCGCCAAGCTGGCCGGCGTTCTAATCGAAGTGCAGGGGGAAATGCAGGGGCCCAGCGCCGCGGTGATCGGCATCGGGCTCAATATGGAACTTGCCGGAGCGGTACGGCAACGGATCGACCAGCCGGCCGTGGATTTGCAGACCGCGTGCGGAACGGCGGTCGAACGGAATCGTACACTGGCGGTGCTGCTGCGCGAAGCGGCGCAGGTGATTGATACTTTCGCGCGTGAAGGCTTTGCGCCGCTGCGCGATGAATGGCAGCAATACCACGTTCACCAGGAGCGGGCGGTGATGCTGGTCATGCCCGATGGCAGGCAGGTGCATGGCACGGCCGCCGGGGTCGCCGACGATGGTGCGCTGCTGCTGCGCACGGCGGCCGGTGTGCGGCATTTCCATAGCGGCGAACTGTCGCTGCGTGCCGCATGATTTTGGCGATCGACGCCGGCAACAGCCGCGTCAAGTGGGGATTTCACGCGCACGGCGGCTGGACCGAGCGCGGCACGATCATTACTGCCGATGCGCCGCGGCTTGCCGCCGCCTGGCACGACGTTGCCGCACCGTGCGCCATCGTGGTGGCAAACGTTGCCGGATCCGAAGTGAAGGCCGCGCTGACGTTGGCGCTGCGGCATTTTACGGTGCAGCCGCAATGGGTCGTGGCACAGGAGGTCCAGTGCGGCGTGCGCTCGCGCTATGCGGATCCGGCGCAGCTCGGCGCCGACCGCTGGGCGGCGCTGATCGGTGCGTGGCATCGCTGGCGCCGCGCCGCCCTGGTGGTGCATGCCGGCACCGCGCTTACTGCGGATGCGCTGTCGCACGACGGCGAATTCCTCGGAGGCGTGATCGTGCCCGGGCATGAGCTGATGAGCCGCGCGCTGGCCGCCCATACCGCGGGATTGCGCCGGCAGCCCGGCGCGTTTCATCATTTCCCGCGCGCGACGGGCGACGCGATTGTCAGCGGTACGATCAATGCGTTATGCGGAACGATTGAACGCATGGTGCGGTTTATGGAACAGGGCGGCGAAGAAAGCCCGCTGATCGTGATCGGCGGTGGTGACGCGGATTCGGTCGCAGAGCAACTCGGCGCACCGGTGCAGCGCGTGGATAATCTGGTACTCGAAGGGCTCGCCGTCATTGCGCGCGAGCCCATAAACCCATGAAGGCATTGTTCTTTTTTCTGCTGCTGGTCAATATCGTGCTGGCCTTGTACGTGCAGGTTGCGGCGCATCGCCGCCCGGCGCTCGATATCGCGGCGCTGCAGCTGCATCCGGACAAGATGAGAATCGTGCACGGCACGCCGCCCGAAGAAAATTCCGCGCCGGCGCCAGCGCCCGCTGTGCAGCCGCAGCCGGCACCGCCGGCCACGGCAACACCACCGCCGCCAGCCGCGCCGCCGGAACCGTCAACGCCATCCAAACCACCGGCGCCGCAACAACCCGAGCCGGCAACACCACCCGCGGCGGCGCCGCGCACGGCGCCGTCTACGAACGACGGTGCCGCATCGCAGACGACAGCACATCCGCCGGCATCCGCCGCGAGCCGGCCGGCCATGGTATGCGCGACGCTGAGCGGAATTACGGTGGCCGATGCATCACAGGCGCAAGCGGCGCTCGCCAGACTGGTTGCCCGCGACGGCCACGTCGAGCGCCAGACCGCGGATGCCGACCGCTACTGGGTCTACATCCCGCCACAGTCGGATGTCGATGCGGAAGTGAGCAAGCTGAAGAGCCACGGTATTACCGACTATTTCGTGGTGCAGGATCACACACGCTGGCGCAACGCGATCTCGCTCGGTCTGTTCCGCACCGATGACGCGGCACGAAATTTTCTTGCCGGTCTGGAGCGTCAGGGTATGACCGGAGCGGCCGTCGCGGTGCGCCACGATCTTGGCCGGCAGGTGGTGTTTGCGATCAGCGCGCTGCCGGCGCGGCTGCTGCCGCAACTCGATGCGTTGCGGCACGATTTCCCGAACAGCCATCTGAGCAGCGGCGTTTGTCCGCAAACGGCGGCACGCGCCGGCTGATCGTCAGCGTGCCGCGGCGCCGCGGATTTTCTGCAGCGTTGCGGTCGTCGAGCGCTGGTGCAGAAACGGTATCGAATGCACGGTGCCGCCCCATTCCAGCACCTGCGGTGCGCCGACGATATCCGTTGTTTTCCAGTCGCCGCCCTTGACCAGCACGTCGGGCCTGATTGCCAGCACGAGGTCGAGCGGCGTATCGCCGTCGAACCAGGTAGCGAGCGTCACCGCCTCCAGCGCCGCGACGACCGCGACGCGGTCTTCGAGCCCGTTCACCGGACGGTCCGCACCCTTGCCGAGGCGGCGCGCCGAGGCATCCGAATTGAGCGCGATCACGAGGCTGCCACCCAGCGCGCGCGCCTGCGCCAGATAGCTGACATGACCGCGATGCAGGAGATCGAATACACCGTTGGTGAATACCAGCGGGCGCGGCAGTGTCGCAATACGCGCCGGCAGTTGCGCCGGAGGACAGATTTTCTGTTCGAAGGCGGGCGGGGGATACATCAGGACTGAGGATCGAGGACCGAGGATTGAGGGAGAGTACGCGGCGCGCATTGCGCGCCGGCCACATCAACTAATCCCAAATCCCTAACCCCTAATCGATATACTCGAACGCCGTCACCACCTTCTGAACGCCGCCGGTATTGCGTGCGATCTGGACCGCGTCCTCGGCTTCCTGATGGGTGACCAGGCCCAGCAGATAGACGATTCCCCGTTCCGTCACGACCTTCACGTAGTTGGCGGGGAACTTGTTGGCGTCGACGAACTTGGCCTTGACCTTGGACGTGATGTAGGTGTCATTGGCACGCGAAGACAGTGAGCTGGGCGCCATCACTGCCAGTTCGTCGTTGACGCCGCGTACGTTCGCGATGCCGCGCACCGCGTTTTCGATCTTGGGCTTGTCCGACGCGTCCGGCACTTCGCCGGTCAGCAGCACGATGCGATTGTAGCTGGTCACATCGACGTGGCCCTTGCCCTGAAGCAGATTGCCGATCTGGTTGTTGGCCTTGAGCTCGATCGCGGTGTCATCGGTGATCGCGCCGGTGGTGCGGCGATCCGCCGCAACATAGGCGGTGGTCGCGACGCCGGTCGCCACGGCGGCGAAGCAGCCGCCGAGCAGCGGCGTTACGGCGATCATCAATAAAAGTGCGTAATGACGAATTTTCATTCTTCCACTCCGAGTAGCATGCAATCAATGGCGTCGCACAGACAGTGCAGCGTCAGAATATGCACTTCCTGAATGCGCGCGGTACTGGTTGCGGGCACGCAGATGTGCACGTCGCCGGGCGCAAGGGCCTCGCCCATCGCGCCGCCGTTGCGGCCGGTCAGTGCGATGACGCCAATCCCGTTTTCATGTGCCGCCTGCATCGCGGCGATCACGTTGCGCGAATTGCCGCTGGTCGAGATCGCGAGCAGCAGATCGCCGGCATGGCCCAGCGCCCGTACCTGCCGTGCGAATATCTGGTCGTAGTCGTAGTCGTTCGCGATTGACGTGAGCGTCGAGGTGTCGGTGGTGAGCGCCAGTGCCGCCAAGCCGGGGCGCTCGATTTCGAAACGGTTCACCAGCTCCGCGGCAAAGTGCTGCGAGTCCGCGGCCGAGCCGCCGTTGCCGCAGGCCAGGATCTTGCCGTCTCGCCGCAGGCATTCGACCATGCGTTCGGCCGCTGCCGCAATCGGATCGGCGAGTGCGTCCATGCATTGCAGTTTGAGATGGGCGCTTTCCGAAAAATTCCCGCTGATGCGTTTGATGATGTCCATGAGGCGGCCGCTCGAAATGCGGCCATTATGGCATAAATCAAAAGGCATAAAACGCGTCGCGGATCCAGCGCAGTCCGCCGCCGTCGATCAGCAGCGCGTCAAAACGGCAGGCGGGCATCGTGCCGCTGCGGCCAAGGTAATGGCGTGCCGTCGCGGCCAGCCGCGCGCGCTTGCGTGCAGTGATGCTGGCGGCGGCGCCGCCGAAATCGGCATGCGTACGTTGCCGCACTTCGGTGAACACCAGCGTGTCACCGTCGCGCATGATAAGGTCTATTTCACCGAAGCGGCAGCGGTAGTTGCGCTGGATCAGCACCAGTCCGTGGCGCTGCAGGAAGGCGAGTGCCTGGGCTTCCGCCTCACTGCCCCGCTGCTGCGGATTCATTGTGTACGATGATCGAGCCGCCGTTGATTTGCGCGGCCACCAGCGTGCGGTCGAAGTGCCGGTCGGGTTGCAGCGTGAGCGTACCGGTCACGCCGTCGAGCGTATGCGGTGTACCGGTCAGCAGCAGCCGCGACAGGCGAAACGCATCGATGCCGAACGCGTAGAGGCGTTCGAGATCGGGGCTGCCGGTATAGCGGCGCGGATACGGGGCGGCCGCCGCGTCGTCAGGCTCGAGCAGCCACGGCATGTCCATGAAGCGGACACCATTGAGATCGTTCGCCGCCAGCGCACTGCTGCCGGGATTGACCTGCGATGTGGCATAGACGGCGAGTCGACTGCCGAGAAACGGCCGCACGATGCGCGCGTTGCGATAGTCGAGTGCGAGAAACGCCATGTCGGCCGGCGTCGCGGCAATTGCCCGGTAAATCTGATTGAGTTGAGTCTTGTCGCCGGAGTAGACGTAAGGGGCAACCAG
Source organism: Burkholderiales bacterium (assembly GCA_035700525.1). Lineage (GTDB taxonomy): Bacteria > Pseudomonadota > Gammaproteobacteria > Burkholderiales > JBDZVW01 > JBDZVW01. The sequence goes on along the minus strand of DASSON010000219.1, from coordinate 6,583 downwards.
TGCGCCGCCGAGCTGCTGAAACTGCTGAGTAAACGCGCTCTGCACGCGCTGCATCAGCGCACTTTGCGTGCTCACCGTGAGCGCCTTGCGGTGGCCGTCCGCATAGGCCAGGCGCGCGACTTGGCGTGCCTCGTTTTCAAGCGACAGGCTGAAGAAATACAGATGCGGCAGTGACCGGATGCGGTTGTCGGGCACGTTGAGCGCCAGTGTCGGTACGGCGGCGATATTGCTCTGCGCCAGCGCCGATACACCGTCGTGCGTGAGCGGACCGGAAACGAGCTGTGCGCCATCGAGCACCGCCTGACGGTAGGCGGCGAGCACGCTGTTGCCGCCGCCGGTCGGATAAACGCGCACCCGGGAGGCTTCGCCGCGAATCTGCGCCGCCGCGTAGAATCCATCGCGCACCGCGCGTGCAGCAGGCGTCAGCGCCGGCACCTTGAGCGGCAGCAGCAGCGCAATGGCGGGGGGCATATCGGTTGCCGGCGGAGCGGCCATCACGCTGGCAAAGGTACCGAACGCACCGTATAGTATCGCCGTGAAAATGAGCAGGATCGAATGATGGCGCGAGCGGACGAGCATGAAATATCCTCAGAAACCGTGCCGACATTATATGTAGTTGCCACGCCGATTGGAAACCTGCGCGACCTTACGCTGCGCGCGCTCGACGTGCTGCGCGATGCCGATGTCGTGGCCGCCGAAGATACGCGCGTGACGCAACATCTGCTCGATCATTACGGGATCACGAAACCGTTGATCGCAGCGCATGAGCACAACGAGCACGCGGCAGCGGAACGGATCTCGGGTCTGCTGCGTGAAGGCCGCTCGGTGGTGCTGGTGAGCGATGCCGGCACGCCGGGCATTTCGGATCCGGGTGCGCACATCGTGGCGGCGGCGCGCGCCGCCGGCATGCGGATCGTGCCGGTGCCTGGCGCCAACGCCGCGGCGGCGGCGCTTTCGGTCTGCGGCTGCGACGCACGGCGGTTTCTGTTCTACGGATTTCTGCCGGCGCAGGCCGGCACCCGGCGCCATGCGCTGGAAACGCTGAAGGCGCTGCCGTTTGCACTGGTGTTCCATGAAGCGCCACATCGTGTCGTGTCGATGTTGACCGACATGCATTCCGTATTTGGAGGCGCACGCCGCATCGTGATTGCACGCGAGCTCACCAAGCTGTTCGAGACTGTGCATCAGACGACGCTCGCTGAGGCGGCGGCGTGGATCGATGCCGATGCCAATCGGCGCCGCGGCGAATTCGTGCTGATCGTGGAAGGCGCGGATGACACGGAAGACAGCGCTGACGACGAAGTCGAACGGGCGCTGGCGCTGTTGCTCGACGAATTGCCGATAAGCCGGGCGGTGAAGCTGGCGGCGGCGTTGACCGGCGCGCGGCGCAATCACGTATACCAATTGGCGCTGGCCATGCAGGATACGCACTGACGTTCTTGCCATGCGCGACAGTACAAGATGACATGACACAGAATTCCATCACCATCCGGCAGCCGGACGACTGGCATCTGCATCTGCGCGACGGCGACGATATCGCAGCGGTGCTGCCCGACAGCGCACGCCGCTTCAGACGCGCGATCATCATGCCCAATCTGCGCCCGCCGGTGACCACTACCGCCGCGGCGCTCGCCTATCGTGAGCGCATTCTTGCTGCATTACCGGAAGGGGTCACGTTTCAGCCGCTGATGACGCTTTATCTCACCGATGACACGGCGGTAGACGAAATTGCCCGCGCCCGCGACAGCGGGAAAGTATTTGCGGTCAAGTATTATCCCGCAGGGGCAACCACCCATTCCGCGTCGGGTGTGACGGATTCGGCACGCTGCGACGACGTGCTGTCGGCGATGGAAGCCTGCGCGATGCCGTTGCTGGTCCACGGCGAAGTGACGGACCCGACGATCGACATTTTCGATCGCGAGAAGGTGTTCATCGAACGCGTGTTGGCACCCTTGATGGAGCGGCATCCGCAGCTTCCGGTGGTGCTGGAACACATTACGACACGCGATGCGGTCGCTTTTGTGAACTCGTCTTCGGCGCGCGTCGCCGCGACCATCACCGCGCATCACCTGTTGCTCAATCGCAATGCATTGTTTGCCGGCGGCCTGCGCCCACATCATTATTGCCTGCCGATTCTCAAGCGGGAGATTCACCGCCAGGCAGTGCTGCAGGCGGCGATCAGCGGCAGCCCGAAGTTTTTTCTCGGCACCGACAGCGCGCCGCACGCACGCGATGTGAAGGAAGCGGCGTGCGGCTGCGCAGGCATCTACACCGCGCACGCCGCACTGGAACTGTACGCCGAGGCGTTTTCCGCGGCCGGTGCGCTCGATCGTCTCGAAGGATTCGCCAGCCTCCACGGTGCGGCATTCTATGGGCTGCCACCGAACGCCGAGACCGTCACGCTGATCAACGAATCATGGCGGGTTCCGGACGAACTGCCGTTCGGCGGCGATCACGCGCTGGTGCCGTTTCGCGCGGGCTCGGTCGTGAACTGGCGGCTGCTGTAAGCCGTGCGCACGAAGATGATTCCGTACGACCTGCGGCGTACTCGCCGCGCCGTGGGTGTGGTTCGCGTTACGGAAATGCCGGTATCGTCGGTTCGATGCCGCCGTGAACGGCTTCCGGATGCCGCTGCTGCACCAGATCGCTGATTTCCCGCACGCGCTGCAGCCGCACCTTCACCATCATCAGCACTTTGCCGTTTTCGATGTCGGGCTGAAATCGCCGCAGCCGCGTGTTGGGGGCGGCCGCTGCAACCATACTGCCGGACCAGGCACCAAAGAGCGCACCGATGAGGGCACCGATCAGTATGGCAACCAGCGGCAGCGACATGCCTTCCGGCGGCAGCATTACCACGATAATGCCCCCGATCACGCCTGCCGCGCCGCCAATGATGATGCCCAGTTCGGCGCCGTGGACCACGTCGGTTTTTTCCAGTACCGAGGCATCGGGGAGATCGGGCGGCAGTGTATCGCGCCTGGCGAGAAACTGGATGTGACGGGAATCGACGCGTGCCAGCAGCATCTCCTTCATCATGGCGCGTGCACTGTCGATGTCGGGAAGCACGAAGTAAAGTCTGCGTCGCATAGCGGGCCTCCGTTCAGGTAACGCCTGTAGCGTACGATAGTCCGATACGGGCCGAGTTCAAGCATTTTCGGGCGCCAATTGCAGATTTATTTGTTGCCGTCGAGAAGTGTTGTGCCGCGGCGACAACAGGCACGTCTTGTTGCGGCGCAGCCCCACATTTCGCGACTGCGAAATGTTATGTCGGAGGCACAGTCGCTGTTCCGCGCAGCAATTTCCCACGATGTGCTAGGATTGACTCGAAGCTGGCCAGACAGTCGCTGTACAAGCTACGTGTACAGAGGAAAGTCCGGGCTCCGCAGGGCAGGATGCCGGCTAACGGCCGGACGCCGCGAGGCGATGGAAAGTGCCACAGAAAACATACCGCCGATGGCGCCAAGCGCACAGGCAAGGGTGAAAGGGCGAGGTAAGAGCTCACCGCATCCGTGGTAACACGGATGGCACGGCAAACCCCATCCGGAGCAAGGCCAAATAGGGAAGCGATAGTGCGGCCCGCACTGCTTCCGGGTAGGCTGCTAGAACGCGCGGGCAACCACGCGTCCAGATGAATGACTGTCGGAGCCTTCGGGCTCGCACAGAACCCGGCTTACCGGCCAGCTTCTTTTCCTTTCAGGGTGCCCCCAGCCGTTTTACACGGCGTGCTTCTCGATTTATTCCATTAATACAGTAAGTTCTTTAAATATCCGCTTGTTTTTCATGGATATTTTAATAATACTGCAACCTCTCCTGCCAATTCCTGATAAGTGTTTGTCGCAAAAACAAAAAATCCCGTATTGCTATTGACCGGAAAAAGCGTTTTCAATATAGTGGGGAAAAGTGGTAGAAAGTGGGATTGATGCTCTGACCATGCGATAAAAAAGGGGGTTTCGTGTTCCGCGGAGTTGCACAGCTCAACCTTGACAGCAAAGGACGTCTGGCGGTCCCCGCGCGTTATCGGGACGCGCTGGTCATGCGCTGCAATGGTCAGCTGGTGATGACTGCCGATTCCGATCGCTGCCTGCTGATCTACCCGCTACCCGACTGGGAACCGATTCAGCAGAAGCTGATGGGCCTGTCGAGCTTCAATCCGCAGATTCGTGACCTGCAGCGACGGCTGATCGGCTACGCCGAGGATGTCGCAATGGATGGTGCGGGCCGCCTGCTGGTGTCGTCCGCGCTGCGGCAGTTTGCGGGTCTTGAAAAGAACGTGGTGCTGGTGGGCCAGGGCAACAAATTCGAACTGTGGGACAAGGATAACTGGGATCAGGCCATGGGTCGTTCCATGGGCTTTGTCGACGGCAGCCTGCCGCCGGAACTGGAGGGATTTTCCTTGTGAGCGCGAGCTCGCATGCGCCAGTACTGTTGCGGCAAGCGGTGGACGGTTTGAACGTGCGGGCGGGAGAGGTGTACGTGGATTGCACCTTCGGTCGCGGCGGCCACAGTCGCCTGATACTCGAGCGCCTGGGTACCACAGGTCGCGTGATCGCGCTCGATCGGGATCCGGCCGCGATCGCCGCGGCGGCGGCGATCGGCGATGCGCGGTTATGCGCGGTGCACGGCGCATTCGGAAGTCTGAGTTCGGTATTGCATGAACTGGGCGTCGCGCAAGTGGCCGGTGTGCTGTTCGACCTCGGCGTGTCGTCGCCGCAACTCGACGAGCCGGCGCGCGGCTTCAGTTTCACGAGCGACGGGCCGCTCGACATGCGCATGGATACGAGCCGCGGCATGACGGCGGCGCAATGGCTGGCGCAGGCGACTGAAAACGAGATCGGGGAGGTGATAAGGAACTATGGTGAAGAACGGTTTGCTAAACGGATTGCGGCAGCGATTGTTGCGGCTCGAACACGGAGACCTCTTGACACGACCCGGCAGCTTGCCGCGCTCGTGGCAGAAGCCGTTCCCACGCGCGAACCCGGCCAGAATCCGGCGACGCGCACGTTTCAGGCTGTACGGATTCACATCAATCAGGAGCTTGAGGAGTTGTCGTTAGCGCTCGGGCAGTGCCCGGAGCTGTTGTGCGCCGGTGGCCGGCTGGCGGTGGTGAGTTTTCACTCGCTGGAAGATCGCATCGTCAAGCGTTTCATGCGTGACTATTCGCGTGTCGATCCGCTGCCGCGGGGCCTGCCGGTGCGTGCGCGCGATCTGCCGCGGCCGCGGCTGCGGCTGATCGGCAAACCGCAGCGGCCCACCGCCGCCGAAGTGGTCGTCAATCCTCGTGCCCGCAGCGCCGTGCTGCGTATCGCTGAGCGTACCGGAGCGGCGACACCGTGACACGGCTCAACCTGTTCCTGCTGGCAATCGTGGTGGCATGCGCGCTCGCGCTCGTCACGTCGCAGCACAAGGCGCGCCGGCTTTACAGCGAACTGCAGCAGCAGCAGGAGATCGCGCACAAGATCGACGTCGAGTGGGGCCAGCTGCAGCTCGAACAAAGCGCATGGGCGACGCGCAGCCGCATCGAGAACATCGCAACCACGGAGCTGCACATGATCGTTCCGCCGCCGACGCGGATTCAGGCGGTGCCGCTGCACGCCGGCGGAGGGACGCGGTGAACGCCATCGTGCGCCCGCGCGCGATCGTGCGGCTGCCGCTGTGGCGCTCGCGGCTGTCGTTGGCATTGTTGCTGATCTGTTTCGGCGTGCTGATCGGGCGGGCGGTCTATCTGCAGGGCTGGCGCAACGACTTTCTGAAACAGGAAGGCCAGTCGCGCTATTCGCGCGTGATCCAGATTCCGGCCACGCGCGGCGTGATCACCGATCGCAACGGTGAGCCGCTCGCGATCAGCACGCCGGTGGAATCGGTGTGGGCAAGCCCGCCCGACGTGCGCATGGACGATGGCAAGCTGAAGCAGCTGGCGCAGATCCTCGGCATGAGCACGGCGGCGATCACGCGGCGGCTGAGCGATACGCATCGCGAATTTGTCTATCTCAAGCGGCAGATGCCGCCGGAGCAGGCACGGCGCGCGGAAAATCTCGGCATTCCCGGCATTTTTCTGCAGCGCGAGTCTCGCCGCTACTATCCTGAAGGCGCGGTTGCGGCGCAGGTCGTCGGTCTGACAGGCGTGGATGACAACGGCCAGGAAGGGCTCGAACTCGCCTATCAGAAATGGCTTGCCGGGCAGCCCGGCAGCCGGCGTGTGATCAAGGACCGGCTCGGCCATATCATCGAGGACGTCGAGAGCATCCGCGCGCCGCGGGAGGGGCACGCCCTGACACTGTCGATCGACAGCCGCATTCAGTATCTCGCGTTTCGCGAACTGAAGGCCGCCGTCACCGCGCATCACGCGAAAGACGGCAGCATCGTCGTGCTCGACGTGCGTACCGGCGAAGTGCTGGCGATGGGCAGCGTGCCATCATACAACCCGAATAATCGCAGCGAGCTTGACCCCGGGCGCGCCCGCAACCGTTCGATCACCGATGAATACGAGCCGGGTTCGACACTGAAGCCGTTCACGATTGCGGCCGCACTGCAGGCCGGCATCGTCACGCCGGACACGCGGATCCAGACAGCGCCCGGCACGTTG
>DASSON010000218.1:0-8937 GCA_035700525.1 Burkholderiales bacterium | reverse complement strand
TCGCCGGCCACCCAGTCCCAGCTCTGCGCGAGCACGAACGAGATCAGGACGGTGAACGCGAACGTGGTCAGGTAGGCATTGCCTGCGAGCGGCAGCGCAAACATCGCGACCGCCAGCGCGGCAGCCACCAGCGCGGACGTGCGGCCCGGAGTCACCCGCGGCGCCTCGCCAGCAGGCCGTGCGGCAGCACCACCAGGATCAGCAGCAGCAGTACGATCGACAGGGCCGGTGCCCATTGCGGCGCCCAGAAGAATGCGGTCAGCGCTTCGGCCACGCCGAGCACGACGCCGGCAATGAGGGTGCCGGGCAGATTGCCGATGCCGCCGACGACGATGATGGTGAATGCCTTGACCGTCAGCGAGAAGCCCATGAACGGATCGACCGGGTAGATCATCGCGTAAAGTACCGCCGCGACGGCGACGATCGCGTAGCCGAAGGCGAAGGTGTACGCATGGATGCTGCCCGCCGCGACGCCGCAGATGGTGGCGCCCAGCGCGTCCTGCGTTACCGCGCGTACCGCGCGGCCGAACCAGGTGTGCGTCAGGATCAGGTGCAAAATCACGGTGAATACCGCGACGCCGGCAAGGATGCCGGCCTGCGTGATCGAAATGATGACGCCGTGGAATTCGATCGCGTGAAAGCCGAGCGGTATGCTGCGCCCGCTGGTGCCGAACAATGCCGCCGTGACGTCGGAGAGGACGATCAGTGCGCCCACCGTTACCAGCACGGCGCCGACGGTGGCTTCGAAGCGGTTGCGGCGCGTCAGCGGACGCAGCAGCAGATCATAGAAAACGCGCCCGAAGATGAAGAACGGCGGCACGAGAATGACGACCAGCCAGAACGGGTTCAATCCGTACTTCGCAAACAGCGCGGCGGCGGCGATGCCGCCGACGGTGAGCAGCGTGCCGTGCGAAAAATTGAGAACGCGAACGACGCCGTACACCAGTGACAGTCCGAATGCGACCAGCGCGTAAACGCCGCCGACGAGGATGCCGCCCAGCAGGATCTGGATGATGATGGCTGCCGACATGGTTTCCGGTACTGACTCTGATCAGGACGACAGCAGCGGCAAATTCATGCGTCGGGTGATCCTGACGACGGCCACGCGGTTCCTCCTTTTGAAAAAGGGGAAACACGGTTTTGCCCGATTGGTGTATCGGCCACTGTCGTTGGGGTACGGCTTCAGCGGCGAATTACTGCCAGCTCGGCGACGGCCAGATCGGCTTGCCGGTCGCCTTGTCCGGCGGCCACACAATGACCACCTTGCCGTGCTGAATCTGCAGCGTGAACGCGCCATTTGATTCCGGATAGCCGTTCTTGTCGAATACGACCGGCCCCATCGGTGCCTTGAAATGCCCCATGTAAAGCGCTTCACGCACTTTCTCGCGATCGACGATGCCGGCCTTCTCGATCGCCTGCACCATCACCAGGTACGAAGCAATGCGCGCCATCGTGAACACATACTGGAATGGATCGGAGCCCGATTGCTTGATGACCTTGGTGACGAGATCGCTGTAGGGCCCTTTTACGCCGGGATACCACGGCAGCTCTCCGGTCATGCCCTCGATGTCGACCTGTTTCTGCAGCGAGCCGCTGATCAGCGCATGATGGACGTCCATTGCGTGCACCTTGAGCTGGCGCATCTGCTGCACCAGCGGTAGCGACGCAACGTCGAACGACGAGATGTAGATCACGTCGGGCCTGGCCGCCTGCATGCGCAGCACAATCGCGGTGAAGTCCTTCAGCGTCGGCGGAAACGTCATGTTGCCGACGAGCTTCATTCCGGCCGCCTCCGCTTTCTTGGTCCATACCCCGGAGATCGCCTTCGTCACCGGGTTGTCTTCGGTGATGAAGAAAATGGTTTTCGGACGCGGATTCATGTGCGCCAGCATGTCGAAGTACTGCTTCGACCACAGTGACACTTCGGGATAGGGCGTGCCGAATACCCATTTCAGTCCGCGCTCGTAGACTTTCGGCGTGGAGACGTTGGCCATCACGATCGGAATCTGGTGCTTCTCGGCGACCGGGCCGACCGGGAAGCCCATCGAGCTCCAGTCGGGTCCGACGAAGAAATCGACCTTGTCGACCGTCGCCATTTTTTCGTAGAGAGAGACCGCGTTTGCCGGCACGCTCTGGTCGTCATAGACCACGAACTTGATCGGAATTTTCTTGTGGCACGATTTGACCGGTATCCCGCCGTCCGCGTTGATGGCCTTCGCGAAATCCTGCGTCATCTTGCCCCACGGCCCGGCCTGGGTGGAGAACGGTCCGGTCAGTGAGATCGTGGTGCCGAGCGTGATGGGGCCGTCACAGGAATCGAGCTTGGCGGATGCCGTGAACGGAAAGGCGGCGAGCGCGGCACACAGGCCGACAGAAGCGAGAACGGCGTTGAGTTTCATGGCTGACTCCTCCTTGATGATTCTGCGCTATCACATCAAAAATTATAGCGACGCCGTCTCGCCGCGAAGCCGCCGGACGATCAACCGATTTGCCAATGAGTCTGATTATTTGTTTGCCGGATGCCGGCATCGAGCATCGGCGAGGGAATGAGAAAACGCGCCAGGAGAAAGGGGATGGAGGAACTGGCCGGCACCTGCCGCATACGCATTTGTCATGAGCCCGGCCGTGAATCGAGTCGGCAGCGCGCCGCGTTTTGCGTACAGCACAATCCCTCACGCCGCGATTGCGGTATGAGGGATCGGGTTCAGCAATCGCAGATCAGTTTATCGCCGACGCTGCCGGGACGGTCTGGGCGGTGCTGTCGATGCCGCCGACGTCACCCGACAGTTCCGCGCCTTCTTCGATCGCGATCTTGCCGTAGCGGATCTTGCCCGAGACGCGGCCGGTGGCGTGGATGACCAGCCGCTTGCGCGCCGTCAGCTCGCCTTCGAAGCGGCCGTGGACTTCGGCGACGTCGACGCCCACCGTTCCCGAGAAAACGCCGCTTTCGGCAACCTGAATGACGCGGCTGTCCATGGTCGCTTCGACCCGGCCTTCGACCACCAGCGTATCGCAGTCGGTGATCTCAACGCCCTTGAGCTTGATGTCGGGACCGACGATCAGCTTGCTTTCCTTTTTTTCGGCGGGTTTCGCCGGGGCCGGTGTTGGACGCGTATCCTCCATGATCGGATCAGCCTTTGCAATAATGGGTTGTTGTTTGGCGGTCGATGCGGTGTTTTGCGAACTGTTCTGGCCGGGCGCATACGGGTAGGTGCGTCCTCCCGGTTTCATGTCCCTGCGCATGGTGTCTTCCTTCTTGCCGAAAAGCGTGTCTTTGTTGAACATGGCGTCCCCCTTGTCGATGAGTGGCAGCGCTGGTCCTTTTACCCCGATTGTCCGAGAAGGGCCGGATGAAAAACCAAAGGAACATCCGTAGCAAAGCGTGTACCGAATAAAAAATTCACATAAAAATCAGTTTTAAGCTGCTACGCCGGCACCAGGCGGCCGGCAAAAAACTTCCTGATTGTCGCCGAATGGCGACCGTGATTCATGTGATTTTTATTAACGTATTGTTTGCGTTGCATTAATCGCTGTCGCTGTAAAGCGACGGCGAATTCAACTTTCAAATGATACCCCGTTCGGGATACGGAGTGTTGTTCTCGATGCGTTCGAATCCGAGACGCGACAGATCGATCGTCTCGAATCCGCCGTCGACGACCAGTTCCGCGATCGCGCGGCCGGTTGCCGGCGCGTGCATCAGACCGTGTCCCGAGAAGCCGGCGGCAACATAAAAATTGTCGAGCCGTCCGCGCCACGCGCCGATCACCGGATTGCCGTCGAATTCATTCTGATCGTAGAGGCCGGCCCAGGTGTTCTTGCACTTCACCGCCTCGAATCCGGGGAAGCGGTGTGCCAGCGCCGGCCACACCACGCGTTCGAAATAGCCGTGATCGACGTCGAAATTGAAACCGCGCGGTTCGCTGACATCCGGCACGCCGCCGGAGTAGCCGCGGCCTTCCGGCCGGAACGCGAGGCGGTTGGGATCCTTGACGTAAGGCAACGGATCGAGCGTCGCCGGCGTCTCGAAATAATGTTCGAAGCGGCGCATCGGTGCCACCGGCAGCGGCATGCCGACCATTGCGCAGATTTCGGCCGCCCAGGCGCCGGCCGCATTGACAGTGGCAGCGGCGCGGATGGTGTCGCCCGCTGCAAGGGTGAGCGTGTGTGTGCCGCCAGTCGCGTCGATCGCGACGACACGGTCCGCGATGTATTCAGCGCCCAGTGCGCGTGCCTTGCGGCGCAACCCCTGCAATACGCCGTTGGGGTCGAGCCAGCCATCATCCGGCGACCACACGCCGGCGCCGAGGTCGTCAACATGCATCGACGGGAAATGCCGCGCCAGACCGTCGCGGTCGAGCAGCACCACGTTGACACCGTGCGCCTGCTGCCGCCGGAAATTCTCTTCCAGCACCGGCACGTCACGCGGCGGCACGATGAACAGATAGCCCTGCGGCAGCCATTCGATCGCCGCCGCCGGGGCGCCGTCCACTGCGACGCGCTGCTCGAAAGTGGTGAAAAACTCGATGCCGAATTTCGACATCTCGATGTTTTCCGGAGCGGAAAACAGCCGCCGCACGCCACCGGACGCGCGCGGCGTCGATGCCAGCTCGTAGAGCGGATCGGGTTCGATTACCGCGACCGACGGCGCGTGCGGGTGACTGCGCAGAAAGTACGCAATGCTCGATCCGATTGCGCCGCCGCCGACGACTGCGATGTCATAAAACATGCGGCTCCCCGGTCATTCACCACCGTTCGTGCACGCAATGATAGGAGAAACCTTATGGTATTTATAATATTTCATTATACAAAAAACAGTTTCGTATATTGACATTAAATGATGGATCGTGTAAATTCTCGTACTACAAAAATATATTTTACATTACGAAATATAGAGTCATTTACCGACAGGAGAACTGCCATGGCCAAGATGACCGCAGCGCAGGCCGCGATCAAAGTGCTCGAGAGCGAAGGCGTGAAGTGCACGTTCGGTGTTCCGGGTGCGGCGATCCTGCCGTTGTATCAGGCAATGAAAGACAGCGCAATCAAGCACGTGCTGTGCCGCCACGAAGAAGGCGCAACCCATTCCGCCGAAGGCTATTCGCGTGCTGCCGACGGCAAGATCGGGGTGGCGCTCGGCACGTCCGGCCCTGCCGGCACCAACATGATCACCGGTCTGTATTCGGCGATCGCCGACAGCGTTCCGATTCTGTGCGTGACCGGTCAGGCGCCGCGCGCCAAGCTGCACAAGGAAGACTTTCAGGCGGTCGACATCGCGGCGATCGCGCGTCCCGTCACCAAGTGGTCGATCACGGTGATGGAAGGCGCGCAGGTGCCGTGGGCGTTTCACCAGGCGTTCCACATCATGCGCTCCGGCCGCCCGGGCCCGGTGCTGATCGACCTGCCGATCGACGTGCAGAAGGAAATCATCGAATACGACGCCGATGCCGACATGCCGCTCGACGTCTACAAGCCGCGGGCACACCGCAAGCAGATCGAAAAAGCGCTCGACATGATGAATGCCGCGAAGCGACCGCTGATCGTGTCTGGCGGCGGCGTGATCAATGCGCAGGCGTCGAAGCTGCTGGTCGAGCTCGCGGAACTGACCGACACGCCGGTGGTGCCGACGCTGATGGGCTGGGGCACGATTCCGGACGATCATCCGCTCAACGCCGGCCAGGTCGGAACGCAAACGCAGCATCGCTACGGCAACGCCAATTTCCTGCGCAGCGACTTCGTGCTCGGCATCGGCAACCGCTGGGCGAACCGCCATACCGGCAGCACCGAGGTCTATACGAAGGATCGCAAGTTCGTGCACGTCGATATCGAGCCGACCCAGATCGGGCGCGTGTTCTGCCCCGATCTCGGCATCGTGTCCGACGCGAAAGCGGCGCTGGAGCTGTTCATCGAAGTGGCGCGCGAGCGCCGCGACGCGAAGAAACTGGCCAACCGCACGGCGTGGGTCGCGGAGTGCCAGGAACGCAAGCGCACGCTGCATCGGCGCACCGACTTCGACAACGTGCCGATCAAGCCGCAGCGCGTGTTCCACGAAATCAACGCCGCGTTCAATGACGACACGCGTTTCGTCACCGCGATCGGGCTCTACCAGATCGCGTCCGGCCAGTTCCAGAAGATCAACCAGCCGCGCAACTATATCGTGTGCGGCCAGGCGGGACCGCTGGGCTGGGAAATTTCGGCCTGCATCGGCGCCAAGATGGCGGAGCCGGAACGGGAAGTGGTCGGCGTCGTCGGCGACTATTCGTTCCAGTTCCTGATCGAGGAACTGGCGGTGGCGGCGCAATGCCAGATTCCGTTCGTGATGGTGCTGCTCAACAATTCCTATCTCGGCCTGATCCGCCAGGCGCAGAACGGTGCCTACAAGATGGATTATGAGGTGCAGCTGTCGTTCAACAACATCAACGCGCCGGAGATCGGTGAATACGGCGTCGATCACGTGAAGGCGGCGGAAGCACTCGGCTGCAAGGCCTTCCGCGTGTTCGAGCCGGGTGCATTGCAGGAGACCATCCAGGCGGCGCGCACGCTGGCGCAGGACCAGCGCGTGCCGGTGATCGTCGAAGTAATTACCGAGCGCCGCACCAACATTGCGATGGGCCCCGAAATCGACAAGGTCACCGAGTTCGAGGAAATCATCGACATCGCCGCGGAAAAGGAGAAGATCGCCGCATAAAGGGCGTCAGGTACGGAGCGCCGGCCGGCGTCGCCGGTCGGCGCTGGCGCCTGGTGCCGTGCGGTTCGCCGGCCGCCGGGGTCGTGCATGTCCGGCCCGGCGTCAACGCCGCGCCAGAAGAAATGTGCTACCTTGAATGCCGTTTTAAACTGCCGACAAAAGGAATCGTTTCATGCCGAAGTTTGCCGCCAACCTGACGATGCTCTACAACGAAGTCGATTTCATCGATCGCTTCGATGCTGCAGCCAGGGATGGCTTCAAGGGTGTCGAATATCTGTTTCCGTATGCCTACCCGAAGGAAAAACTGGCCGACGCGCTCAAGCGCAACGGACTGACACAGGTGCTGCATAACCTGCCGGCCGGTGACTGGGCAGGCGGCGAGCGGGGGATTGCCTGCCTGCCCGATCGTGTCGGAGAATTCCAGGACGGCGTCGGGCGCACGATCGAGTATGCGCAGGCGCTCGGCTGCAAGCAGGTGAACTGCCTGATAGGACTGACGCCGGACGGCGTCGCTGCCGACAAGGTGCGCCGGACGGTGGTCGACAATCTGAAATTCGCGGCCGGCAAGCTGAAGCAGGCCGGTATCCGGCTGCTGACCGAGCCGATCAACACGCGTGACATTCCGCGCTTCTACCTGTGCGGCACGCAGCAGGCGATCGACATCATGGACGAGGTCGGCTCCGACAACCTGTGGCTGCAGTACGATATTTATCACATGCAGATCATGGAGGGCGACCTGGCGCCGACCATCGAGCGCCACTTCAAGCGCATCGCGCATTTCCAGCTGGCTGACAATCCCGGCCGCCATGAGCCGGGCACCGGTGAAATCAATTACCCGTTTCTCTATGGCTTCATCGACGGGCTTGGCTATGATGGCTGGATCGGCGCCGAATACAAGCCCAAGGCGAAGACCGCGGACGGCATCGGCTGGGTAAAACCGTACCTGCAGTGACGCGCCGTGGCCGGCAACGGAACCATCGGCCGGCCCGCGTTTCGATCCATTTCCGGACAGAGCTGGCGCGGTGCATGCTCCAGTATCCGTTCCCGGCAATAGTGGCGACTGAAGAAAAGGAAACAGCGAAATGAGCAAAGTGGGATTCATTGGACTCGGCATCATGGGCGCGCCGATGGCGGCCAACCTGCAGGCGGGTGGACATCAGCTTTACCTGCACGACGTAAAGCCGGTGCCGAAAGCCTTGTCCGACAAGGGCGGCGTCGTTTGCGCGTCCGGCAAGGAAGTCGCGCAGCAGTCGGAAATCGTCATCATCATGGTGCCCGACACACCGCATGTCGAAGCGGTGCTGTTCGGCGCGAACGGTGTTGCCGAAGGGCTGGCGAAAGGCAAGACCGTGATCGACATGAGCTCGATCTCGCCGATCGAAACCAAGACGTTTGCAAAGAAGATCAACGAGCTCGGTTGCGACTATCTCGATGCGCCGGTGTCGGGCGGTGAAGTCGGTGCGAAGGCTGCATCGCTGACGATCATGGTCGGCGGAACCGATGCGTCGTTCGCGAAAGTCAAACCGCTGTTCGACCTGATGGGCAAGAACGTGACGCTGGTCGGCGGTGTCGGCGACGGCCAGACCTGCAAAGTCGCGAACCAGATCATCGTTGCGCTCAACATCGAGGCGGTCGGCGAAGCGCTGCTGTTTGCGTCGAAGGCGGGCGCCGACCCGGCCAAGGTGCGCCAGGCGCTGATGGGCGGTTTTGCGTCGTCGCGCATTCTCGAAGTGCATGGCGAGCGCATGATCAAGCGCACCTTTGATCCGGGATTTCGCATTGAGCTGCACCAGAAGGATCTCAACCTCGCGCTCAGCGGCGCGCGCGCGCTCAACATCAGTCTGCCCAACACCGCGACCGCGCAGGAACTGTTCAATGCCTGCGCCGCGCATGGCGGACGCGAGTGGGACCACTCGGCGATGGTGCGCGCGCTGGAAGGCATGGCGAATCACGAAGTCGCCAAATAACAATCACCGGACGGGTGCTCGTACCCGTCGCATGACGGTACAAGCGCCGTACCGGAGCAGCAGCGGTGCGGCGTTTTGTTTTGCAACAGGGGAGTGAGTCGATGCGCCGCCGCAAAGCCAAAATCGTTGCCACGCTGGGTCCGGCCAGCTCGAGCCTGGAAAACATACGCGATCTGATGCGCGCCGGCGTCGACGTGTTTCGTCTCAATTTCAGCCACGGCACGCATGCCGACCACGCCGAGCGCGTGCGGCTGATCCGCCAGGTCGAAACCGAAATGGAGCGGC
>DASSON010000217.1:0-21546 GCA_035700525.1 Burkholderiales bacterium | reverse complement strand
CGGGATCCGCCATCGCGCCATTTTTATTGCCGCGGCAGCAGACAACCTGTAGCCGCTTTATAGCAAGTGCGAAAAGAGGGTGTCAAGAAAATACCCGTCTCTGCGCATCAATACCGGCCGCTGCAGCACACTGCGATGCCGCAATCGGCATCGCAGTGCATTACCGTTTCAGTGCTTGATGGCGGGCGCAGCGGCCGCGCCCACCGGTGGCAGCGGCGCGACGGTTTCCGTCTCCGACAGCGGCTCCGGTTTGCGCTCAAGCGCCATTTCCAGAACACTGTCTATCCATTTCACCGGATGAATATCGAGCCGATTCTTCACGTTATCCGGAATATCAGCCAGATCCTTCACATTTTCTTCCGGTATCAGTACGGTCTTGATGCCGCCGCGGTGGGCCGCCAGCAGCTTCTCCTTGAGCCCGCCGATCGGCAGAATTTCGCCGCGCAGCGTAATTTCACCGGTCATCGCGACGTCCGCCCGCACTGGAATGCCGGTCAGTACCGAGACCATTGCGGTGCAGATGCCGATGCCGGCGGACGGTCCGTCCTTCGGCGTCGCACCTTCCGGCAGATGGATATGGATGTCGTTCTTCTCGTAAAAATCCTTCACGATGCCGAGCTTGCGCGAGCGGCTGCGCACCACGGTGAGCGCCGCCTGCACCGATTCCTTCATCACGTCACCAAGCTTGCCGGTGGTGCTCATCTTGCCCTTGCCCGGCATCACCGCCGCCTCGATCGTCAATAGCTCGCCGCCGACTTCGGTCCACGCCAGTCCGCACACCTGCCCCACCTGGTTGTTCTTCTGCGCCACGTCGTAGATGTAGCGCCGCACGCCGAGATACTTGTCGAGATAGCGCGAATTGACCGTCACCTTGCGGCTGGTGCCGGCACTGACCAGCGTCTTCACCACCTTGCGGCAGATTTTCGAAAGCTCGCGTTCGAGCGCGCGCACACCGGCCTCGCGCGTGTAGTAGCGCACGATGTCGCGCACCGCACCTTCCGACACCACCAGTTCCTCGGGCTTGAGGCCGTGGCCCTTCATCTGCTTCGGCAGCAGATGGCGGATCGCGATGTTGACCTTTTCGTCCTCGGTATAGCCCGACAGCCGGATCACCTCCATGCGATCGAGCAGCGCCGGCGGAATATTGAGCGTGTTCGCGGTGGCAATGAACATCACGTCGGACAGGTCGTACTCGACTTCGACGTAGTGATCGACGAAGGTGTGATTCTGTTCGGGATCCAGCACTTCCAGCAGTGCGGAAGCCGGGTCCCCACGAAAGTCCATTCCCATCTTGTCGACTTCGTCGAGCAGGAACAGTGGATTGCGCACGCCGACCTTGGTCATGTTCTGCAGAATCTTGCCCGACATCGATCCGATGTAGGTGCGGCGATGGCCGCGGATCTCCGCCTCGTCACGCACGCCGCCCAGCGACATGCGCACGAACTTGCGGTTCGTCGCACGTGCCATCGACTGCCCCAGCGACGTCTTGCCGACGCCGGGGGCGCCGACCAGGCACAGAATCGGCGCCTTCAGCTTGTCGACGCGCTGCTGCACCGCAAGGTATTCGACGATCCGTTCCTTCACCTTTTCCAGCCCGTAGTGATCCGCGTCGAGCACTTCCTCGGCTGACGTGAGATCGGTGCTGATCTTGCTTTTTTTCTTCCACGGCAGCGATACCAGCGCGTCGATGTAGTTGCGCACCACCGTCGCTTCCGCCGACATTGGCGACATCAGCCGCAGCTTCTTCAGCTCCGCCTCGGCTTTCTTGCGCGCGTCCTTCGGCATGTGCGCCGCCTTGATGCGCTTCTCCAGATCGTCGAGATCGGCGCCTTCTTCCATTTCGCCGAGCTCCTTCTGGATCGCCTTCACCTGCTCGTTCAGGTAGTACTCGCGCTGGCTTTTCTCCATCTGCCGCTTGACGCGGCCGCGAATGCGCTTTTCGACCTGCAGAATATCGAGCTCGCCTTCGATCAGCTTCAGCAGGTGTTCGAGGCGGCGCTTGACGTCGAACATTTCGAGCACTTCCTGCTTCTGCTCGAGCTTCAGCGGCAGATGCGCGGCAATGGTGTCGGCCAGCCGGCCGGCCTCGTCGATGCCGGACAGTGACGTCAGAATTTCGGGTGGAATTTTCTTGTTGAGCTTCACGTACTGATCGAACTGCGCGACCAGTGTGCGCCGCATCGCTTCGATTTCGTTATCGTCGCCGATCGCTTCATTGACTGGAAGCAACGTCGCGGCATAGTGCGTGCGCAGGTCAACCACTGCATCGATGCGCGTGCGCCGCCCGCCTTCGACCAGCACCTTCACCGTGCCGTCCGGCAGTTTCAGCATCTGCAGAATGTTCGCGACACTGCCGATCTGATACAGATCCTCGGCCGCCGGCTCGTCCTTGGCGGCCGATTTCTGTGCCACCAGCACAATGCTCTTGCCGGCTTCCATCGCCGACTCCAGAGCCTTGATCGATTTGGGCCGGCCGACGAACAGCGGGATGACCATGTGCGGAAACACCACCACGTCGCGCAACGGCAGCAGCGGCAGCTGCATCGAACCGGTCATCGGAGGATGGTCAAGCTCAGGCATAAGGGTTCACCTTTAATAAGAGACGGAGCCAATGTCAGTTTGGGACGCTTTCCGGCATTTCAAGCCGGGGACGAGAGACGAGACGCACGACCGCCTTTTTCACAGCGCGACGCGCTGCCGCAGTGTCCTGCTACACCGTCGATCCGGCAACCTTCGGCTGATCGGCGTAGATCAGGATCGGCTGGGACTCGCCCGCAATTGCGCCTTCGTCCACCACCACCTTGACCACATTTTCCATCGACGGCAGGTCAAACATGGTGTCCAGCAACGTCTGTTCCAGAATCGAGCGCAATCCCCGTGCGCCGGTCTTGCGCTCCAGCGCCCGGCGCGATATGGCCAGCAACGCGGCGTCGCGCAATTCCAATTCGACGCCTTCCATGCTGAACATCTTCTGGTACTGCTTCAGCAACGCGTTCTTGGGCTCTGTCAGGATTTGGATCAGCGCATGTTCGTCCAGTTCCTCGAGCGTCGCGACGACCGGCAACCGGCCGACAAATTCCGGGATCAGCCCGTATTTGATCAGATCTTCTGGTTGCACATCGCGCAACACGCGGCCGATGCCGCGCCGGTTACTCTTGGAACGGACTTCGGCGCCGAAACCGATGCCGCTTTGCTCAGACCGCGCGGTAATGATCTTGTCGAGTCCGTCGAAAGCACCCCCACAGACAAAAAGGATATTGGTGGTGTCGATCTGCACGAACTCCTGGTTCGGATGCTTGCGGCCGCCCTGCGGCGGCACCGACGCGATCGTACCTTCGATCAGCTTGAGCAGCGCCTGCTGCACCCCCTCGCCGGACACGTCGCGCGTGATCGACGGGTTGTCCGATTTGCGTGAAATCTTGTCGATTTCGTCGATATAGACGATCCCGCGCTGCGCCTTCTCGACATCGTAATCACATTTCTGCAGCAGCTTCTGAATGATGTTCTCGACATCTTCGCCGACGTAACCGGCTTCGGTCAGCGTGGTGGCATCCGCCATCACGAACGGCACGTTGAGCAGCCGCGCCAGCGTCTGCGCCAGCAGCGTCTTGCCGGAACCGGTGGGGCCGATCAGCAGGATGTTGCTCTTCGTCAGCTCGATATCGTCGGTCTTGTTGATGCTCTTCAGGCGCTTGTAGTGGTTGTACACCGCCACCGACAATATCTTCTTCGCCGCATCCTGACCGATCACGTACTGATCAAGAATGGTGCGAATCTCGTGCGGCACCGGCAGATCCGACTTCGCACCCTTGGTGCCATGTTCGGCCTGTGCCTCTTCACGGATGATGTCGTTGCACAGCTCGATGCATTCGTCGCAAATGAATACCGACGGACCGGCAATCAGCTTGCGCACTTCATGCTGACTCTTGCCGCAGAACGAACAATACAAGAGTTTCTCGCCGCTGCCCTTATCCGACATCCTGCAATCCCTCTGCTGTTTATGAATGGGACATTATGCCGCGACCGCAGTTCGGCTCATCAGCATTTTGTCCACCAGCCCGTATTCCACCGCCTGTTGCGCGGACAGAAAATTATCGCGATCAGTGTCCTTTTCGATGCGGGCGATATCCTGTCCCGTGTGCCGCGCCAGGATCTCGTTGAGCCGTCCCTTCAGGAACAGGATTTCGCGGGCATGAATCTCGACGTCCGACGCCTGTCCCTGGAAGCCGCCCAACGGCTGATGAATCATGACGCGCGAATTGGGCAGGCAGAAACGCTTGCCCTTGGCGCCCGCCGCCAGCAGCAGCGCACCCATGCTCGCCGCCTGGCCGACACACAGCGTGCTCACGTCCGGTTTCACGAATTGCATCGTATCGTAGATTGCAAATCCCGCCGATACCGATCCGCCGGGCGAGTTGATGTAGAACGAAATGTCCTTGTCCGGATTTTCCGATTCAAGAAACAGCAGCTGCGCCACGATCAGGTTGGCCGACGCCTCGTCCACCGGCCCGACGAGAAACACCACGCGCTCCTTCAGCAGCCGCGAGTAAATATCGTACGCGCGTTCGCCGCGCCCGCTCTGCTCCACCACCATCGGAATCAGGCCCAGATCCTGCGGCTCCATAGCACGCTGCCATCTCATGATTGATTCCCCATCAGTTCGCCGAACGCAATCGGCTTGTTTTCGATTTTGACCTGGCCCAACACCCATTCCACCACATTGTTCTCCAGCACCAGCGACTCGATTTCGCCCAGCTGCTCGCGTGACTGGTAGAACCACTTGACCACTTCGGCCGGGTGTTCGTAGCTTTGCGCCTGCTCTTCCACCAGCGCCCGCACCTGTTCCGGCTTCGCCTGCAACGAGTGTGCCCGCACCGCTTCGCCCAGAATGAGCCCCAGCGTCACGCGCCGGCGCGCCTGCTCGGCGAACACGTCGGGCGGAATCTGCATCTTGTCGTCCACCTTCACGCCGCGTGCCGCGAGGTCGTGCCGCGCTGCATGCGCCATGCGCTCCGCTTCCATGTCCACCAGTGATTTCGGCACGTCTATCCGCGTCGTGTCGACCAGCACCTGCATCACCTGATCCTTGATCCGCGCATTAATGCGCCGCTGCGCTTCGCGCTCGACATTGGCCTTGATTTCGGTGCGCATGCGGGAAATGTCGCCGTCCTCGACCCCCAGGCTGGTGGCGAAATCCGCATCCACTTGCGGCAACTGCGGCTCGGCAACGGCTTTGACCGTCACGTCGAATGTCGCGGTCTTACCGGCGGTCTCCTTGGCATGATAATCTTCCGGAAAACGCAATTCAAACTGCTTGCTGTCAGCCGCCTTCATCCCGGTGATTTGCGTCTCGAAATCAGGCAACAGCCGGCCTTCGCCCAGTGTCACCGCCTGGTCGTGCGCATGGCCGCCGGCGAACGGCTCGCCGTCGATGGTACCGTGGTAATCGAGCGTAATGCGGTCGCCATTCTGCGCCGCACGGTCGACGTCGGAATAGGTCGCGCGCTGCTTGCGCATGATGTCGATCGTCTCGTCCACTTCCGCGTCGCCCACCGTCACCTCGGGGCGCGTCACGCTGGCGGCGGACAGATCGCCGAGCGCCACCTCGGGATAAACTTCGAACGTCGCGCTGCACTCGAAGTCCGCCGCATCATCAGTCAACGGTTTCGGATCGAACTTCGGATAGCCCGCAACCTTGAGATTATTCTCGCGCACCGCCTCGCCGAACGCTTTCTGCAACGTGTCGCCGATGACTTCCTGGCGCACCTGGCCGCCGTACTGCTGAACCACCACCTTGAGCGGCACCTTCCCGGGCCGGAAGCCGTGCATCTTGACGGTGCGCGTCAAACGCACCAGACGGTTGTGAACCTCACTGTCAATGTCGGCGACCGGCACCGCGATGTTGAGCCGCCGTTCCAGTTGACCCAGGGTTTCCAGACTTGCTTGCATCAAAGATCCTTATAAAGACAAATTCGGCGAGCTGGTGCGAAAGGGGGGACTCGAACCCCCACACCTCGCGGTGCCAGAACCTAAATCTGGTGCGTCTGCCAATTCCGCCACTTTCGCAACGCATTGATTGTATTATAATTGCGTGCCAGCCGACAGGCAAAATTCCCGCTCGCGCCATTCCGGTGACACCAGTCAATTCAAGGACTTGCCGGAAACGCAGTCGGTTGCGATGAATTATATATGCGGCCGGACCGGCCGGGCACAATAGCATCTGGCATCGCGGTAACCACATTCGCGCAACATTCCACGTGACTCCTGATCAGTATTGCCACAACAAGGCTGCACCGGGCGGCTCCAGTCTGTACTACAGCATTCGCTCCCTGCCCGCGGCTCAGCGCGACGCGATCACGGCGCTGCATGCATTCTGCCGCGAAGTGAACGACGTAATCGATGAATGCTCGGACAGCGGCGTTGCGCGCATGAAGTTCGGATGGTGGCGCACCGAAATCGCAAACCTGTTCGACGGTGTGCCACAGCATCCGGTGGCGCGGGCACTCGCCGCCGCTGTGCCGCGCTTTCACATTACCGCGCCACGCCTCACCGCAATCATCGACGGCGTCGAAGCGGATCTCGATTGCGATCGCTACCCCGACTTCGATGCGCTGGCGCGCTACTGCTATCATGTCGACGGTGCCGTAACCGTGCTGTCGGCGGAGATTGCCGGCTACCGCGACGCCGCCACGCTCGACTACGCGGCCGAACTCGGCATCGCGCTGCGCCTCACGGCCATCATCCGCGACGTCGGAAAGGACGCGCGCCGCGGTCGCATCTATCTGCCGCAGGACGAGCTCGCGCGCTTTGGCGTCACCGAGCGCGACATCCTGGAGCTGCGCGAAAGCGAGCGCTTCACGCGATTGATGCAATTCCAGATCGAGCGCACCGTGGCGCGCTATCAGCAGGCGGCTGCGGCGTTGCCGCCGATCGATCGCAAGACGCAACGCGCCGGCCTGGCGATGGCGGCGATCCAGCGCGCGCTGCTGGACGAAATCGCCGCCGACGGCTGCCATGTGCTGACACAGCGCACCGTACTGACGCCGCTGCGCAAATTGTGGATCGCATGGCAAACCCGGATTCGAGATTGATCGACAACAACCTCAAGGAGAGGACAGAATGGATTTGCAACTCAAAGGCAGAACCGCGCTGATCACCGGCGCCAGCCAGGGCATCGGTCACGCGATCGCCAGGGGACTGGCGGCGGAAGGCGCGCAGCTCGTGATCGCCGCACGGCGCGCCAACCTGCTCGATGCACTGGCGAACGACATTGCCGCCGCCGGCGGCGCGCGGCCGACCCGCGTCGAAATCGATGTCATGCAGGAAGGCGCGCCGCAGCGGCTGGCGGACGCCGCACTGAAGGCGCTTGGCAAGGTCGAGATCCTGATCAATTGTGCCGGCGGCAGTCGCCCACTGTCGATCGACGCACCGGAAGAGAAATGGGTGGAGGCAATGACACTCAATTTCACGCGCGTGCGCCAGCTCACGCACGCGGTGCTGCCGGACATGATGCGTCACAAATGGGGGCGCATCATCAACATCACCGGCAAGTCGGAACCGTTCGGGCTGAACGCGGCATTCGCCGCGAAGGCCGCGGTGCACGCATGGTCCAAGGGACTGTCGCGCGAAGTCGGCCGTCACGGCATCACCATCAATTGCATCCCGCCCGGCCGCATCATGAGCGAACAGATCCGGCGCAACTACCCGGAACAGGAGCGCAAGGAATTCTCCGAGCGCGAGATACCGGTCGGCCGCTACGGCGAACCGGAAGAGCTCGCCTGCCTCGCGGTGTTTCTTGCGTCGCCGATTGCCGGCTACATCAGCGGCACGGTGCTGCCGGTCGATGGGGGGCTGCGGCGTTATTCATTCTGAGCAGGAGTGGCGCAAAAACTTTTTTCACCGCAGAGGCGCAGAGAAAACGCAGGTAAAAAGCAATAACCACAAAGGCGCGAAGAACTTCTTATTTGAATCTGGTTTTCCTTTGCGTCCCTTTGCGCCTTCGCGCCCTTGCGGTTGCAGTTGTTTTGTGATTTTCCATGGCGCTCTTGGCGCCTTGGCGGTTCGAATTGTTTTCGGCTTTTCTCCGCGTTTCCTCTGCGTCTCTGCGCCTCTGCGGTTACCGCTTTTGACCTTTTTCGACCTCTCCGTGGTCAAGCCTCAAGCAGCACCCGGATGTGCGCCGGCAACGGCACCGACTTGCCGGCGGCATGATCGGCCCATGCCATCACCGCTTCGCCATTGGCATACATCAGCGATGCATCGGAGGCATCGCGGATTTCATGGTAGAGCGTGAAGCTGCTGTTGCCGACGTGCCGCACGCCATTCGTGACGTTCACCGTTGCCGGATAGACGATCGGCACGATGAAGTTGCAGTCGGCGCGCACGATCACCGGCCCGATGCCGTTGTCGATCATCGGCACGCCGATCGCCTCGAACCATGCAATCCGCACCTGCTCCATATAGCGAAAGTAGAGCGTGTTGTTGACGTGGCCGAGTGCGTCCATGTCGCCCCAGCGCACGTGCATGGTTTGCTGCGACAGCAGCCGGTACGAATGGGGCGTCGTTTCTTCCATAGGGCGTGGTTATAATACAGCGGACTTGCGCCGCTTCCCATAGCGGCCGCCCCGGGAGGATGGTTTGAGCGAACGCGAATCGATGAGTTATGACGTGGTGATTGTCGGTGCCGGACCGGCCGGTCTGGCCGCCGCGATCCGCCTGAAGCAGCTCGCCGCCCGCTACGATCACGACGTCAGTGTCTGCGTACTGGAAAAGGGTTCGGAAGTCGGTGCGCACATCCTGTCCGGCGCGGTGATGGATCCGCGTGCGCTGGGCGAGCTCATTCCGGACTGGCGCGAGCGCGGCGCACCGCTCAATGCGCCGGTCACCGAAGACCGCTTCCTGTTTCTCGGTGAACGTTCCGCGTACCGCGTGCCCGGCGTGCTGCTGCCGGACTGCTTCCGCAACCATGGCAACTACGTAATCAGCCTCGGCAACGTATGCCGCTGGCTGGCCGAACAGGCGGAAGCGCTGGGCGTCGAAATCTTTCCCGGCTTCGCCGCGGCCGACGTGCTGTACGAAAACGGCGCGGTCAAGGGCGTGCTCACCGGCGACATGGGCGTACTGCGGGACGGCACGCACGGCCCGCATTATCAGCCCGGCATGGAACTGCACGGCCGCTACACGTTCTTCGCCGAAGGCTGCCGCGGCCATCTTGGCCGGCGGCTGGAAGCGCGTTTCAATCTGCGCGGCGGGCGCGATCCGCAGGTTTACGGCATCGGCCTCAAGGAGCTGTGGGAACTCGCGCCCGCAAATCACAAGTCGGGACTGGTGATCCACAGCGCCGGCTGGCCGCTCGACAATGCGACCTACGGCGGCTCGTTCTTCTATCACATGGAAGACCATCTGGCAGCGGTCGGCTTCGTCGTCGGCCTCAGCTACAGCAATCCGTACCTGAATCCGTACGAGGAATTCCAGCGCTACAAGACGCATCCGGCGATTCGTCGCATGCTTGAAGGCGGCAAGCGTATTTCATACGGCGCGCGCGCGCTGACGGCCGGCGGCCTGCAGTCACTGCCGAAGCTGGTGTTCCCGGGCGGTTGCCTGATCGGCGACGACGCCGGTTTCCTGAACGCGGCACGCATCAAGGGCAGCCACGCGGCCATCAAGTCGGGCATGCTGGCGGCGCAGGTGGCGTTCGACGCACTGAAGGCGGGACGCGCGGGCGACGAGCTGGCGAACTATGCCGACGCATTCCGCTCCAGCTGGCTGCACGAGGAGTTGCACCGCGCGCGCAATTTCAAGCCGTGGATGAGCAAGGGACTGCTGACCGGCACGCTGATGGTCGGCATCGACCAGATGGTGTTCCGCGGACACGCGCCGTGGACACTGCACCACCATCAGGCCGATCACGAAACGTTGCGCGTCAAATCCGAAGCACAGCCGATCGACTACCCGAAGCCGGACGGCGTGATCACATTCGACCGGCTGTCATCCGTCTTTCTGTCCAACACCAACCACACTGAAGACCAGCCGTGTCATCTGACGCTGAAGGACGACACGGTGCCGATCACCGTCAACCTCAAGCTCTACGACGCGCCGGAACAGCGCTATTGTCCGGCCGGCGTCTACGAGATCGTGCGCGATGCAGACGGCTCCAATCCCCGGCTGCAGATCAATGCGCAGAACTGTGTGCACTGCAAGACCTGCGACATCAAGGATCCGACGCAGAACATCGTATGGATCACGCCCGAAGGCGGCGGCGGACCGAATTATCCGAACATGTGATGGATTGCGATTGCGGCCTTGCATCGGCCGCACCGGCGGAGGGTGCGCTCCGCGCATCAACGATTAAGGCAAGCGGCGAGTAATGCGCGAATTCTCCCCGCCTTATCGAGGCGGGGTGGCCGCGTAGCGGACGGGGTGGTGGGCGGTGCTGAAAAAACTGACTCCCGTTCCGTTTACGAAACCCGTGCAGGTTGGATTTGGCGCGAAGCGCGCAATCCGGCATGAACATCTAAACGCCGGATGATGCTCCGCTAATGCCGCCACGTGTTCGCAATTCTCGCTCGTGTAGTAGGGTACGCCCCGCGCATCCGACGAAGAACAACCGCTTCACTGCGCCGGTTTTCCCAGCATCGCCTGCATCAGCATCGTATCCGCCGGATGTCCGCCGAACCAGATGCGCATGATTGCGCGATTGAAATCCGCACCCGGAATCGAACCCTCCACGACACCATTGACGGTGAGGCGCGTGCCCGACGACGGCAGATAATCGATGAAAATCCGGTCACCTTCCTTGATGTCGCCGACCTTCCGGAACAGTTGGTCGAGCGTCTTCAGCCGCGCGGCAAGCGGCGCAAGCTGTGCGGCGGTATTGTTGTCGTGCAGGCCCTTGTCGAAATTCTTCAGCAGATCGTCGGCCGAAATGTCGCGCAGCACGTACAGTGCAAGGCGCTTGGGGCCGCCATCGGCGAGCACCGCGCGCGCCGTGCCGACGTTCTTTTCCAGGTACAGCGCGCCGATGTAGACGCGGAAAAACCAGTGCCAGCGCACGCCGCCGCCATTGAAAGTCAGGTCCGGGCCGCCCGCCGTCAATTGCACGCGATACGGCAGATCGAGCCCTTCGACGTCAATGGCCCGCGCATCGCCGCTGGCAACGAGAAACGCCGCCGCGGCCAGCACGCCAATCAGGCACGTGCGGTAACTTCCGCCGCCGGACAGGCGCTTCATGCCTCGTTGCGCCGCGCGGGCCGTCACAGCGCCTCGAAGATGCCTGCTGCGCCCATGCCGGTGCCGATGCACATCGTGACCATTCCGTACTGCTGCCGGCGCCGCCGCATCCCGTGCAGCAGCGTCGCGACCCGGATGGCGCCGGTCGCGCCCAGCGGATGGCCGAGCGCGATCGCGCCGCCGACCGGATTCACCTTTGCGTGATCGAGCCCGACGTCATGCATCACCGCCAGCGTCTGCGCGGCGAATGCCTCGTTCAACTCGATCCATTCGATATCGTCCAGGCTGAGCCCGGTCTGCGCCAGCGCCTTCGGAATCGCCTTGACCGGGCCGATGCCCATGATCTCCGGCGGCACGCCGGCCACCGCGTAGCTCATGAAACGGCCGATCGGCGTCGCATCGTAGCGCTTGAGCGCCTTCTCGCTCATCAGCACCACCGCGGCGGCACCGTCCGACATCTGCGAGCTGTTGCCGGCGGTGATCGTTCCTTTCGCGGCAAACACCGGCTTCAGACGGGCCAGCGCCTCCGGCGACGTGTCGCGCCGCGGCCCTTCATCGTTCTTCACTTCACGCGTTTTCACCGCGATCTCGCGCGCCGCCAGGTCCGGAACATGCTCGACGATGTCGAACGGCGTGATCTCGTCAGCAAATTCACCGGAATCCATCGCGTGCAGCGCGCGGCGGTGACTCTCGGCCGCGTACATGTCCTGCGCCTCGCGCGTGATCTGCCAGCGCTTCGCGACGTTTTCGGCGGTGATGCCCATGCCGTATGCAATCGCGATGTTTTCGTTCTTCTCGAATATCTCGGGGCTGTAGCTCGGTGTATGGCCGCCCATCGGCACCAGGCTCATGCTTTCGGTGCCGGCGGCGACCATCACGTCGGCTTCACCGAGGCGGATGCGATCGGCGGCCAGCGCCACCGCCTGCACGCCGGATGAACAGAAGCGGTTGACGGTCATGCCCGCGACCGAGTTCGGAAAACCGGCCAGCAGCAATCCGATGCGTGCGACATTCATGCCCTGCTCCGCTTCCGGCATCGCGCAGCCGACGATCACGTCCTCGACCGCCGCCGGATCGAGTCCCGGGCATTGGCCAAGCGCACTTTTCAGTATGAACGCCAGCATGTCGTCCGGTCTGACGTGCCGAAACATGCCGCGCGGCGCCTTGCCGACCGGCGTGCGCGTGGCGGCGACGATATAAGCTTCCTGTATCTGTCTGCTCATGATCGGATCTCCTTCCCGGTTCATGCGGTAAGAACGTTCGGTGTATTAACTTCTTCCAGCAAGCGCCCGATCGCGGCGCCGACCACCAGATCTTCGAGCCGGCCAAACCAGTGATGCCGGATACGGCCGTCGCGGTCGATCAGCACCAGCGTCGGCGTGCCCTGCATCCGGTAGCGTTCCATCGTCTGCGGGATCGCATTGCCGTTGTCGCCCGGCGCATCGACCGCAATCGGAAAGGTGTAATGATATTCGTAAATGAACGCCTCCAGCGCCGGCGGCGTCATCGCCGCGTGGTGTTCGAACACGGTGTGAATTCCGATCATCGCGAACTGTTCACCGCCGAACAATACGTGCAGCTTCTGCGCCTGCGGCAGTCCGTGCTGCGTGCAGCCGGGACACAGCATCTGGAATGCATGCAGCGCCACCACCTTGCCGCGCAGATCCGCCAGCGTGAGCGCGTGATCGGTATTGAACCAGCGCGTGGCAATCAGTTCGGGAGCGAGTTTTCCTTCAAGCATCTTCAATTCCTGCTTCGCCGCAAATCCCTCCTCGCCCGCCTTTTGCAAAGGGGGGAACGATAGAGCTGCTTCCTTCGTTGTTCGCGCCCTTACCCTTCACTGTTCATCCTTTGCACGCGGAACACCGGCACCCCTTACTCCTCACCCCTCACTCCTCACTCAGTTCCTGAGCGGCTTCCCGGTCTTCAACGTATGCTCGATGCGCGCCTGCGTTTTCTCGGTCGCCAGCAGCTCGATGAAATGCTGGCGTTCGAGATCGAGAAACCATTGTTCATCGACGGTGCTGCCGGGCTCGACGTCGCCGCCGCACATCACAATCGCGATCTTCTCGCCGATCAGATAATCGTGCTCCGAGATGTAACCGCCTTCGCGCAGATTGACCATGTAAGCCTTGA
Source organism: Burkholderiales bacterium (assembly GCA_035700525.1). Classification (GTDB taxonomy): domain Bacteria; phylum Pseudomonadota; class Gammaproteobacteria; order Burkholderiales; family JBDZVW01; genus JBDZVW01. The sequence continues at coordinate 8,181 of DASSON010000217.1, read as the reverse complement.
TGGTCGAAATCGCGCTGCGTCCGGCAACCATGACGCGCGCCGGACGCAGCGGCGGCCGATAAGCGGCGTCCGCCAGCATGCGTGCTTCCGCCTTTGCGATGCCGAGCAGTTCGAAGCGGTTCATCACCACGCGGTCCGCCGTCCGCAGATAGCCGAATTCCTTCGCCTGTTCCGCACTGCGGGCCACTTCGGCCATTGCCACCGTCTTGAAGCGCTTCTGCAGGAACGGAAACACGTTGCCGCCTTTGGCTTCAGCGGCGGCGCGCAACGCCATTTCCTTGCAGCCGCCGCCGGCCGGCAGCAGCCCGACGCCGGCTTCGACCAGGCCGATGTAGCTTTCAAGTGTCGCCACTGCGCGGTCACAGTGCATGATGAATTCGCAGCCGCCGCCGAGCGCCAGCCCGTCCACCGCTGCCACCGTCGGCACCATCGAATAGCGCAGCGCCTGCGTGGTGACCTGGAACTGCGCCACCAGGCGCTCGACCGCTTCCAGCCGGCCGGCCATCAGTGCATCCGCGACGTTCAACGAACGCGCCGCCTTCAGCACCGCCGATTCGGTGGCGCGCCGGAATTTATGGAACGCGTGCGCCAGCGCCGACGATTTCGCCGCGCTGCCGGACGGGGTCTTCTTCAGATTGGCGCCGACGGAAAACGGCGGCTCGGTCTGCCAGATCACGAGCCCGGCGTAGCCGCGCTCGGCCACTTCGATCGCCTGCAGCACGCCATCCAGCACCTCATCGCCGATCGCGTGCATCTTGCTCTTGAACGACAGAATCAGAACATCATCACCGGTATGCCAGGCGCGTACTGCGTCGCTTTCGAACACCGTCTCACCGTACTGGACGGGTGCTCCGAGCAGCCGGTCGGGAAACAGCTGGCGGCGATACACCGGCAGCGCGGAGCGCGGTCGGTACGAATCGTCGGCCGGCGCGTACGAACCGGCCGCCGTGTGCACGCCGCTGCGATCGCCGGCAATTGCCCACTCCGGCAGCGGCGCGTCCGACATCGTCTTGCCGGCAGCGATGTCATCCGCGATCCAGTGCGCAATCTGCTGCCAGCCCGCCGCCTGCCACAGTTCGAACGGTCCCTGATTCCAGCCGAATCCCCAGCGAATCGCGAAATCGAGATCACGCGCATTGTCGGCGATCTGCGTCAGATGCACCGCGCAGTAATGAAAGGTGTCGCGGAATATTGCCCACAGAAACTGCGCCTGCGGACGATCGGATGCATGCAGTTGCACGAACCGTTGCGCCGCATCGCGGTTTTTCAGAATCGCCGCCACGCCCTCATCGGCCGTACCCGATGCCGGACGATAATCGTTCTGCCCGAGGTCGAGCACGCGAATTTCCTTGCCGACTTTCTGGTACACGCCGCACCGCGTCTTCTGCCCCAGCGCACCCTGATCGATCAGCCCCTGCAGCCACGCCGGAACCGTGTAATAACGGTGCCACGGATCGTCAGGCAGCGTGTCCTTCATCGTATTCACGACATGCGCAAAGGTATCGAGCCCGACCACGTCGGCGGTGCGGAAGGTCGCGCTTTTCGGCCGCCCGATCGATGGTCCGGTAATCGCGTCGACTTCATCGAAGCCGAGCCCGAACTGCTGCGCATGATGAACGGCGGCCAGCATCGCGAACACGCCGACGCGATTGGCGATGAAATTCGGTGTGTCCTTGGCGCGGATCACGCCCTTGCCGAGCGTGGTGACCAGAAACTTTTCGAGCGCATCGAGAATCGCCGCATCGGTGCGGCTGTCGGCAATCAGTTCGACCAGATGCATGTAGCGCGGCGGATTGAAGAAATGCACGCCGCAGAAGCGCGCCCGCACGTTTTCCGGCAGCGCTTGCGACAATTGGTTGATCGAAAGCCCCGACGTATTGCTGGCGAAAATCGTGCGCTCGCCGAGATGCGGCACGACTTTTTCGTAGAGCGCGGTTTTCCAGTCCATGCGCTCCGAAATGGCCTCGATCACGAGATCGCAGTTCTGCAGCTGATCGAGATCATGATCGTAATTCGCGGCTTCGATGCAGGCGGCCTTGCCGGCCATCGCCAGCGGCGCGGGCTCGATTTTTCCAAGATGGTCGATCGCCTTGCGCACGGTGGCGTTCGGATCTCCGTCCTTCGCCGGCAGTTCGAACAGCACGACCGGAACGTTCGCGTTCGCCAGATGCGCGGCAATCTGCGCACCCATCACGCCGGCGCCGAGCACCGCCGCCTTGCGCACCATGAAAGGAAATTCTGCAGGCATGACAACTCCGCGGGGTTTGAGACGATTATACCGCCATGACAGACGCCGCGAAGTGCGCTGCCTGCATGCGGCGGCCAACGACGCCGGCCGCCACGGGTGAATCAGCCGTCAGAAACGCCGGCTGTACTGAATGCCTATATTGTCGGAGCGGCTGTCATAGCTGCCGACCAGGCTGCCGGCCCCGGGCGCGCTCTGATCGATAGACGCATCGCGCACGAAGATATGAGCGTAGCCGACATCGATCGTATCCCGCGGAGTAAGGCGGTACTGTGCGCCCAGCGCCACCCAGTAGCGATCCGCGTCCGGAACGCGCGCCGTACGGTACTGGTCGTCGGTTGGCGTCTGATCGTAGGCAACCCCGAAGCGCCAGGTCCAGCGGCTGTTGTAGTGATAGTTTGCGCCCGCCCCGATGCGCCAGGTATCGCTCCAGTTCTCCTTGGTGTCACTGAGCACCACGCCGTTGTCGCGCACCACCTTCAATTCGTTAAATGAGCTCCAGCCGGTCCACGACAAATCGGCCATGATGTCCCATCTGGGATTGAGCTTGTGGAACAGCGACAGCGACGCCGAAGCCGGCAGCTTGAGGTCGGCCGAAACCGGGCCGTTCGCCACGCCGGCCGAGGCCGTGGGCGACAGCCCGAATGCCGCCGGAACGTCGGAGAACGACACGTTTCCGGAAATCGTGTAGCGGATCGCCGAGCGGTACGCGAGCCCGATCCGGGTGGCGGGATTGAGGTTGAACATCGCACCGAGATTGAAGCCCCAGGCGGTATCGTTGCCATTCAGCTTGACGGTGCCGGACTGGCCCGCGCCGACCAGCGGAAATAGCGGCGTCCCGAACGCGAGCGCACTGTAGTCGACTGCATTGGTCAACTCGGCCTTCGCGTACTGGTAGTCGATGCCGGCGCCGATCGTGACCTTGTCGTTGAGCTTGAACGCAATGCTGGGATTGAGATTGTAAGTCGTCAGCGACGATTTGATCGCCTGGAAGCGCCCCATCCAGTCACTGTCGTACTCGGTGACCAGCCCGAACGGCGCATTCAGCCCTACTCCCAGCCACAGGCGCGGATTGACCTGGTATGAAAGATATCCGCTCGGCACCAGCGCCGGGCCTTCCGCATCGCCGCCGGTGCCGCCCAGCGGTTGCAACGGTGCGGCAACCGATCCGGTGTTCCGGAACTTTGCGGACGGAACGACGAGGTCACCCGCGATTGCGAATTGCGTGCCGGGAAGATTGCTCATGCCGGCCGGATTGAAAAAAATCGTGCTGGCATCCCCAGCCACCGCGCCGGCGCCGGCGAACGCATTGCCAAGGCCGCTGGCATTCTGTTCCTGCAATGCGAATCCGGACGCAAGCGCTGCTGCCGGCAATGCCGAAAGGGTACAAACAATGACAGGCGAAGCGAACTTTCTGAAAGCACACATCGTTATCCCCCTTTGTCGGTGAACCCACAACGCGAAGTCTGCAGTAACGGCACCGGCGCGTCACGCCGTATTATCCACTCTTTTCCGGCTCTTTATTCGGGCTATGTTCGTGCCTTCGATCACGTATGTCTGTGGCAGCCGATGCTACTGCTGCGCTCCAACGATACGCGGCCGGCGCCCGGCGTCAACTGCAACATAGGTCAGCGTCGCCTCGGTCACCTTCACGCATTCTGGATGGACCGGATTGCGTTGCGCATAGACCTCGACGTTGACCGTGATCGACGTGCGTCCGACGCGCTCCACCTCGGCGTAGAAGCTCACGACGTCACCGATGAAAACCGGCTGCTTGAACTGGAACGAATTGACCGCAACCGTCGCCACCCGTCCCTTCGCCGCCCGCACCGCCGGAATGCTGCCGGCGACGTCGACCTGCGACATGATCCAGCCGCCGAAAATGTCGCCGGACTGATTCGCGTTCGCCGGCATCGGCACCACGCGGAGGACCGGCTCTTTGTTTACGGGCAACGTAACTTTGGATTGCCGTTCTTGATCCGTCATTGCTTCCTCTTCATGGTGAGGAGTGAGGGGTTGAAGTTTCCGGCGCGCATAGCGCGCCGCATTATTCACTCCTAACACCTCACTCCTTACCCCTCACGCACCGTATATGCGCTTCACGCCGTCTCCGAAATACTCCATCACCCGCGCGCGCCGCACTTTCAGCGTCGGTGTCAGCAGGCCGTTGTCCATCGACCACGGATCGAGCGACGCAGCCGCGCGGTGCACTTGCGCATAGCCGGGAAATTCGGTGATCTGGCGCGCGATGCGCTCGACGATCAGCTTCTCCGCCGGCTGGCTTGCGCACAGATCCGGCCCCGGCGCATCGATGCCGTGTGCCACCGCGAGCCGCTGCCACTCGTCGGCGTTCAGTACCGCGAGCGCGCCCAGAAACGGCCGGCCTTCACCGATCACCATCACCTGCTCGAACAGCGGATCGCGCAGGATCGCCGTTTCCATGTCACCGGGCGGCACTTTCTCGCCGGTCGACAGCACGATGATTTCCTTCAGGCGGCCGGTAATGAACACGTGGCCGGCGTCGTCGATGCGCGCGGTATCTCCGGAATTGAGCCAGCCGTCCGCGTCCACCACCGCCCGCGTAGCCGCCTCGTTGTTCCAGTAGCCGAGCATCACGTTGGGGCCGCGGATCAGCAGCGCGCCGGACGCATCGAGCCGCACTTCGACGTCCCGGATCGCACGGCCGACGCTCGCCGGCAGGTTGTCACCGGGCCGGTTCGCGCACGCCACCGGACTGGTTTCGGTGAGCCCGTAGCCCTGCAGCACCTGCAACCCCAGTCCGATGAACACACGCGCGATATCCGGCGACAGCGCCGCGCCGCCCGACATTGCGGTGTGCAGCCGGCCGCCAAGACGGTTCATGACCTTGCGCGCGACCAGCCGTTCGAGCAGCGGCCACAGCAGATGCGACACCCGCCAGCGCGCGCGGCGCTGGCGATGCTCGAAGCGGCTCCACCCCACCGTAACCGCCAGATCGAACAGCCATCGTCCGAATGCCGGGCCCGCGTCAAGCTTCGCACGCAGCGCGCCATGCACGCGTTCATAAATGCGCGGCACCGAAATGAGCAGCGTCGGCCGTATCTGCATCAGATCCTCGCCGAGTTGCGGAATCGAGCGCGCATACGCCACGGTGGCGCCGGCCATCACCGCCAGGTAATAGCCGAGCGTGCGTTCGAACGTATGCGACAGCGGCAGGAATGACAGAAAGATGTGGTCCCGATTGATGAAATCTACCAGTTCCAGGCTGGCCCAGGCATTGGTGAGGATATTGCGATGGGACAGCATCACACCCTTGGGCCGGCCGGTGGTGCCGGACGTATAGACGATGGTCGCGAGCGAGCCCGGCTCGCGCGCGACATGCGTTACCGCGGCGTCCGTTTCCGGCAGCCAGTCGTCGAGCGCAACCAGCCGCGATTCGGCCTGCGCATCCGGCACGCGCTCGACCGACACGAAACGCGCCACGCCGTCCAACTCGCCCCGTACCGCGCCGAGCTGCTGCCACTGCTCGGGCCCGCCCAGCAGCAGCACGCGACAGCCGGCATCGCGTACGATGTACGCCGCATTCTCGGCACGGTCCTGAGTATAGAGCGGCACAGTGACCAGCCCCAGCCCCATTGCCGCCTGATCGAAAATCACCCATTCTGGCGAATTGCGCAGCATCATCGCGACGCGGTCGCCGGGCTGCAGCGCTTCGCGTTGCAGTGCCGCCTGCCAGCGCGCCACCTGCCGGTAAATCTGCGCCCAGGTATAGTCACGCCATGCCTGATGCGACGCGTCAAATGCGCGGTACGCGATCAGATCCGGCGTGCGCGTCACACGCTCGCGCAACAGCCCGTCGAGCGTCACCGCCGCTTGCGGTGTCACGGCATGCGTCAGTACAGCACCGGACTGCGACACTCCGGTCCCCCCTTTTGATTTACACAGCAGTCAGTAATCAAGAGAACACATTTCGCTTGTCAAACTGAATTCGATCCGACCACACCAAGTACGTCGTTCCCGCGAAGACAGGGACCCAGCGTCTCTCGGCCACGAACAACACAGGCGCTGGATTCCCGCCTTCGCGGGAATGACGAGATTTGAGTGTTGCCTATATTTCTGACCGCCGAGTAAGCTGCGTTGCAGATTTTATTCGAGAAACAGGTCGTTGTAGAGTTTCGTTCCAGGTGTCACTGCGTACTGCGTGAAATCCGTCACGCCTTCGTCGCGCAGCACGTCCTCGTCAATATAAAAATTCCCGGTCGCACGGCTGCTGTCGCGTCTGAAAATCGTATGGGCGGCGTCAGCGACGATCTCGGGCCTGCGGCTCGCGTTCAGAATTTCGTGCGGAAAATGCACCTCGATCGCCGCCGTTGCGATCGTGGTGCGTGGCCACAGCGAGTTGACGGCGATGCGTTGCGGCGCGAGCTCGGCCGCCATGCCGAGCGTGCACAGACTCATGCCGTATTTCGACATCGTGTATGCGACGTGGTCCTTGAACCAGCGCGGGTCGAGGTTGAGCGGCGGAGCGAGATTGAGGATGTGCGGATTGCGCCCCTTGGCCAGGTACGGAATGCACGCCTGCGAGCACGCGAATGTGGCGCGCACATTGACGTCGAACATCAGATCGAAACGCTTCATCGACGTCTGCAGCGTCGGCGCCAACAGGATGGCGCTCGCGTTGTTCACCAGGATGTCGATGCCGCCGAACACTTCCGCCGCTTTGTCGACCGCCGCACGCACCGCGTCGCCGTCGCGCACGTCGAGCTTCAGCGCCAGCGCCCGGCCGCCGGCTGCCTCGACTTCGTGTGCGACGCTGTGAATGGTGCCTTTCAGTTGCGGGTGCGGCGTGTCGGTCTTGCCGGTGACCACCACGTTGGCGCCGTCACGCGCGCAGCGCAGCGCGATCGCGCGCCCGATGCCGCGCGTGGCACCGGTGATGAAGATGGTTTTTCCTCCGAGTCCCGGCATCTCGTCCTTTTCAACCATAGGAAAATGCAAAAACTTTACCGCCAAGGCGCAAAGAAATTCCGCAAAGAACTGCTGATCAAGTTTTTCCTTGGCGTCTTGGCGGTTATTGCTTTTTCCGGCGTCCGATCCGTGACAACTCCCGTCCGCCAAATTTCGCCGCGCGCTTCTCGACGAACGCGGCGACGCCCTCGGCGAAATCGCGGCTCTTCGCGCACTCGACAAACGCGTCCGACTCCGCCGCAAGCTGCACCGGCAGTCCATTGCCGAACGATTCGTTGAGCAGACGCTTGGTTTCGGCGTACGCAATCGCCGGACCGTCGGCGAGACGGCGCGCGACCTGCGCGGCCTGCGCATCAAGCTGATCCGACGGCACCACCCAGTTCAGCAGACCGAGATCGCGGGCGACGACCGCGTCGAACGGATCGGCCAGCAGCGTCAGCTCCAGCGCCTTGCGCAAACCCACAATGCGCGGCAGAAAATAGGTCGCGCCGCCGTCGGGGCTGGCGCCGATGCGGCTGTAGGCCAGCGCGAAACGCGTGTTGTCGGCCGCGATCGCGAGATCGACGGCCGCCATGATCGAAAGCCCGGCACCGGCGACCGCGCCGTGCACCACCGCCAGCACCGGCTTCGGCATACGCCGCAGCGCCAGGATTGCAGCATTCAGATCGGCGATCGTGCGTCCGGCCAGCGCCGGCGCCTGCGCGATATTCGCATGGAATACCGCCACGTCTCCGCCCGACAGAAACGCCGGGCCGGCACCGCGCAGTACCACCACCCGCGCCGCCGCGTCGTCCGCCAGTTGTTCACAAGCGCCGCGAAACGACGCAATGGCTTCACCGTCGAGCGCGTTCAGCACCTGCGGCCGGTTGAACGTGATCGTGCCAATTCCGGATTCGGCGTCGATGCCGGTCACGACCTTGTCACTCATGCACTTCTCCTTGCCGCGGAATCCTGCCCGTCTTCTTCCTTTTTCGCGGCCATCTCCGCAC
>DASSON010000216.1:0-6909 GCA_035700525.1 Burkholderiales bacterium | reverse complement strand
CGGAGGTGATGCGCGCGAGTCCGTCGCTTCCGGTCGCGCACAGATCGCAGCGATAGCCGTGATGCTCCAGCAGCAGATGCACCGATTCGGAGATGCCTGGATCGTCGTCGATCACCAGGATTCTTTCGTCGCGGGCGGGCTGCGCCGGTTCTTTCATTGCTATTCCATGTAGAGCGGCAGGCGGACACAGAAAAAGGCGCCGCCGCCTGGATTGTTTCCGGCCCGGATCGTGCCCTCGTGCTCGATCGCGATTTCGTTGCAGATCGCCAATCCAAGGCCGGTGCCCTGTCCGCGCGCCTTGGTCGTGAAGAACGGCTTGAACAGGCAGGCGAGATGCTCGGGAGCGATGCCGGGGCCGCTGTCGCTGATCGTGATTTCGACGTGCCGATCCGTTGCCGCAATCGCGATGCCCAGTTCGCCGCGGCCGTTCATCACCTGTATCGCGTTGGCCATGATGTTGGTGAACATCTGTTCCAGCCGTTCACGGTTGCCCAGCACGCAGGCTTCGGAGGCTGGATGAAAATGCACGATCACGCCGCTGCACGGATATTCCTGCTGTACCAGCTTCAGCGATTCCGCAATGACGAGATCCAGTCGGACGCGGGTTTTCTCGTCGCTGCCGGCGCGTGTGTAGTCGTTGAGCTGGTGCGCGATGTTCAATGCCCGCTTGACGTTGTCATTGATGTTGTTCAGGGCGCGGGTCAGCGTTTCGGCGGAAAAATCCTGCCGCGACTGCAGAAACTGCATCGTCGAGTGAATCGCGGTCAGCGGGTTGGCGATTTCGTGGCACACGCCGGCGACCATGAATCCGAGTGACGCCAGACGTGCCGTCTGCACCTGCCCGAGATCGAATTCCGGTTCGTCGTGCTGGCGTGCGACGATCACGTAGGCGCAGCCATGGAACTTGCGAAACCAGATGCGCTCCTTCACCGTGCGGCCCTGATGAATGCGCTCGATGTCGAGGTCGCGAAACTGCAGCCCCTGGGTTTCGTCCGGCGGCGCCATGAAGCATTCCGGAAACAGCTGGTCGAGCGATGCGCCGCCGGGCAGTTGCGCGATTTCGAGATAGCGCTTCATCGGCTCGTTGACGAAGGTGACCCGGTTGCCGTCATCGGCCAGCAGCGCGGGGCACGGCAGGCTGTCGATGAACGGCACCAGCACGTCCTCGAAGCGCGCCGGGAAACTGATTTGTCGGGAGGCTGACATTAGCCCAACCACGTGCCGGCGCAGCGCGGTTTCCGTGCGCCGGTAAAATGGTGCAGCGGTGGGCGGCCGGAAACAGCGAAGACAGAAGTCCGAACCGCTGTCAGCAGCCGGCGTGCCGTCAATCGCAGCTTCGCCAATAATGTTACTGTCAGTCCGCCGGTGAACGGCGCAACAGACGACGTATTGGACGATCCGGCGGCGGAAACGCTTACATTGCGAGCGCTACGCATCGCTTGATTCCCTCGGCCCAACGGTTGAATGCGGGCCGATGTTTCGGCCCGGCGCGCAAGATAACGCCAGATTATTGCACAATCCGGAGAATGGTAATGCCGCGGCTGCGTCTATTCAAGCGTACGGATTGAGCAACGGCTGACCGCTTCGATGAAGCGCCGTGATCGGCGCCGCGCCGGAATGGCCGGAGATCTGAAATTCAACTTCCGGGCAGATTATGGATTTCCGGAAAGAACATGTCTGTCCAGGCCTTGGGCGCGGTTCCGATGCGTCCAATCTTGTGCATGAACTTCACCACTTCCATCGTGCGTTGCGGTGTCATCGTGTAGCGGATGTCCGGATTGTTCAGAATCTTCAGAAGTTGCTGCTTCGTGACCGACTTGTCCTTCGACACCTCGAGATAGATCGCAGCGGCCTTGTCCTTGTGAGCGTTGATGAAGTCCGTGGCCTCCTTGAACGCCTTCAGGAATGCGGCATAAACCTTCGGATTCTCGGTGCGAAACTTGCTCGTCGTATAGACCACGTTGAGTGTGCCGGGACCGCCGAGAATCTGATAGCTGTTGAGCACGGTGTGAATGCCGGGATGCTCGAGCTCGAGATAGGTGTAGGGCGGTGACGTGAAATGGCTGTCGATCTGGGATTTGCCGGACAGCAGCGCCACCATGCCGTCCGCGTGCGACATCGTCACCGTCAGCGGATCGAGCTTGTCGTAATGGGCGTCTCCGAATGCCTTGGTGGCGGCGATTTCGAGCAGGATCGCCTGAATCGAAACCTTGACGCCGGGCAGCGCGATGCGGTCCTTGCTGCCGAAGTCGGAAAGCTTCTTGACCGCCGGGTTGCGGGTATTGAGCATCATCGGCATCGAGTTCGCCGCGCATACGCCCATCACGTTGATGTTGCCGTGGGTTTTCGACCACATCGTTGCCAGCGGTCCGACGCCGGCGAGCGCGAAGTTCAGATTGCCGGACAGGATCGCGTCGTTCATCATCGCGCCGCCGGTGAATTTGACCCACTTCACGTCGACCGCATGTCCGACTTTTTGTGCGGCGAGTGCTTTTTCATAGAGCTTGTTGTGCTGCATCACCATGAAAGTCAGAGAACCGATGCCGTACTGTTTCGCCAGCGTGACGTGGTCGACTTCTGCGGCGGCGGCTGGTGTGGCGATTGCGGTGACGCAGGCAAGGATCGCTGTGTAACTGACAAGACGCGTTGATTTCACTGTTCCTCCTGGTTTGTTACGGACATGACAATCGCACCGTGCATCCGGACGTCGATGCCGGTGAACGAGAGACGCAAAAGATCAAATCACTTCGTCGCGCAGATAGTACCAGTGGTACAGCATGCGCTGGCCCAGCCGCCGGAAGGGTGCAAATGGATGGCCCGGCAGCGGTGAAGTAAAGATCGGCAGATCGAGCTGTTGGCCCTTGCCGGCAATCCATTCCGCCATGTGCTGCCCGGCGCGCACCGAGTACGACACGCCGTTGCCGCCGTAACCCAGCGCGTAGTAGAACGATTGCGCGGGATCGGGCTGTACGATGCGCGGCATCATGTCGTGGCTGATGTCGACCCAGCCCCACCATGAATATTCGAACTCGAGCCCGGCCAGCGGCGGAAATTTCCGATGCAGTCCGTCGATCAGCAACTGCAGGTGGCGGGGATGGTCCGCGTCGGCGCCGGTGATGGCACTGCGGCTGCCCATCTGCAGGCGGTTGTCCGGAAGCAGCCGGTAATAGAAACGCAGCGTGCGCGTATCGGTGAGCGCGATGCGGGTGACGAAGTTGCAGGCCTCGATTTCTTTTTGCGTCAGCGGCCGCGTGACTGCGTTGTTCGACAACACTGGCATGATGCGATTGGTGAGCTGTGGATGCAGATGCTGCGTGGTGTAGCCGCCGGTCGCAACCCCCACCGCGCGCGCGCGTACCGTGCCGCCGGGCGTCGTCAGATGATGCACGCCGTTGCGGACTTCCCAGCCGATGACGGGACTTGCCGGATGGACGGTGGCGCCCAGTTCGCGCGCCAGCTTGAGGTAGCCGAACAAGAGCTTGAGCGGATGCACGCTGATACCGATCGGCTCGTGCAGACCGCCGGCCGCTTCCGCATCGTTCACGAAGCGCGTGCGCAGTGTCGCGGTGTCGATCAGCTCGGTGTCGTAATTGAACACCTTCTTGTTGTAGCGCTGTTCGGCGGCGAGGTGTTTCATGATTTTCGGGCGATGCGCGATCAACAGGTGTCCGCCCGGCTGCTGGTCGCATTCGATATCTCTGATCAGATCTTTGAACAGCTCGAAGCCTGCACCGATTTCGGCGTGCATCTTCAATGCCGTGTCCAGCCCCCAGCGCTCGACCCACTGCCGGCGTGACAGCCGCCCGGATGCGTTCTGGCCCTGGCCGCCGTTACGGCCGCTGCAGCCCCAGCCGGGGCGGTTCGCTTCGAGCACGGTCGCGCGTATGCCATGCTCGCGCGCGAGAAAGATCGCGGTCGCCAGCCCGGTAAAGCCGGCGCCGATGATCGCGACGTCGACGTCGGTGTCTTTCGTGATCGGCCCGTCGTCGGGCGGTGGCGTACCGGCGCTCGCCGCCCACCAGGTCGGCGGATAATCCTGGTCGCACGCGACCCTGGTGGCGATCAGCGGATCGTAGCGGGGATCGTACTGCGCGGGGCGTGCCGCGTCGTTCATGGAAACGGCCTGGTCCATTGCATTGTTCTCGTCGGAAAAGATGCCGGTTCGATTGCAGATTATTGCTGACCGGCTTCAGCGCTTCGCTGCCGGGATCGGCGGCCGCGTCTTGCGGAACGCGTTCTTCACGGCGATCTTGCCGTCGCGGAACGTGAACAGGTCGCAACCGTTGGCGACGATCCGCGTGCCGTCGGCGGCGGTGCCGGTGAACGTCCATTCCGAAACGCCGCGATCGCCGCACACGAAATGCCGGCCGTTGCCCCAATGGGCATCGGGAAAATTTTCCCATGCTTGTGCAAATGCCCTGCGCACTGCCTCACGCCCGCTGTGGCGCGTGCCGCAGGCATCCGGGCCGGCGACGGTTTCGAATATACAATCGTCCGCCATGAACGACATCAGGCCGTCGATGTCGTGGCGGTTCCAGGCATCGGTAAACGCATGAAGCAGTTCGGCCGTTACCGGATTGACTACTTCGGCCATGTTTTGATTTCTCCCGCCGTTTGCAAGTGGTGACAAACCTAACCGCAATCGGCGGGCGCCGGTAGTTCCAGTTGCCGGAATTCGGTTGGGCCAGCAACCGTGTGTAACGGCGGCGACGCGACGGGTGGAATCAGTGAGCGGCGGTTTCGGAAGCGCGGGAAACGTCGTCCGCCAGCTCGCACATCACGGCGCCGAGCTCGCGTATTCCGGCATCGATTTTTTCCGCGTCTATCGATGAGAAGCCGAGCCGCATGTGGTTGCGCGGCGGATCTTCCGACATGAAAAACACGTCGCCGGGCTCGATCAGAATGCCGCGCTGCGATGCGGCATCGGCGAGCACCCGGGTATCCAGCCACTGCGGCCCGCTGACCCAGCACGAGGCACCGCCCGAGGCCGGCACCACCTCGGTGTCGGGCAGATGCCGGTGCACCGCGGCGCACAGTGCGTGCGCACGTTCGCGATACGCGACCGCCTGGCGCCGCAGCAGCGCGTCGTGATGTCCGAGCGCCAGAAAATTGGCGAACGAGCGCTGGATGAAGGCGGACGGATGCCGCAGCATCAGCCGGCGCAACGCGCGCGCTTCGCGCACCAGTTCGCGCGGGCCGACGATGTAGCCGAGCCGCAGCCCGGGCGCGAAGGTCTTGGACAGGCTGCCGATATAGATCACGCGATCACTGCGATCGAGGCTCTTCAGCGCGGCAGTGGGGTTGGCGGCGAAGCTGTTCTCGCTTTCGTAATCGTCCTCGATGACGACGAAATCCGCTGCTTCGGCCAGCCGCAGCAGCGCTTCGCGGCGCTCCAGCGGCATTGTGGTCGTGGTTGGGCACTGATGACTGGGGGTTACCATCACGTAATCGCACTGCCGCAGCGAATCGGTCAACATCAGTCCGTCACCGTCGACCCGGATGCCGCGCAGATGCGGCGTGCGGCAGGCAAAGATGTTGCGCGCGTCGGGATAGCCGGGATCCTCGATGCCGATGACGGAGCCGGCAGTCAGCAGCAGGTCGGCCAGCAGGTAGAGCGCCTGCTGCGCGCCGACCGTGATGATGATTTCATCAGCGGCAGCCCACACGCCGCGCCGCGGCAGCACGCGCGTGCGTATCTGCTCGATCAGCGACGGATCGTCATTGGCGATGAGGTCGGACGCCCAGCCGCTGATGCCGATCACGCCAAGCGCCTTCACGCAGCATTCGCGCCAGTCCGGAATCGGAAAATGCGCGGGATCGAACTGACCGTAAATAAACGGGTACGGATACTTTTGCCAGTCCGGCGGCTTGACGATATTGCGTTGCGATGACGGCCGGAAACGGAAGCGCCGGCTCCAGTCCGGCATCAGCGCCGCGTCGGCCACGTCGCGCGGCTGACGTGCGACGTTTCCGCACAGAATTTCCGGATTGACGAAATGGCCGCTGCGCTCGCGCGACAGCAGATAGCCTTCGTCGGCAAGCTGTTGATACGCCAGTACCACGGTGTTGCGTGCGACGCCCAGTTGTTCGGCCAGCTCGCGGCTGGACGGGAGCGGAATGTCGACCGGAAGCTGGCCGTCCAATATCGTCGATACCAGCATTTCGCGAATCTGGCCCTGCAGGCTCATGCCGCTGCCGGCGGACATCTGAAACAGCCGTTTCCACATGACGGTCCTGAGCCTTGCAGCCATGCCGGTCCTCCTTCTCGTGCCGCACTATATTATATTTACCGCTACTACTTTACGGCGAAACGGGCGTAAAAAGAACAGCGGCCGGGGCGGCAGGCGATTTCCGACTTGGCCCAATAGATTTTCACAAACTGGCTCTAACCCGGCACCTGTGCCGGCGGGCAATATTCCAGCCATGTTCTCGGGGTCACGACATCGAAGGGCGGTGCACACGTCAGCATAAGCGGTAGCGAGGATTTCGCCGTCCGGCAAAGTTCGCTCAAGAAGGAGGATCGGCAATGAAAAGCTTTGGCAGCAGTTTGTGGAAAGGTCTGGCATTCGCGCTGTTTCTTCCGCTCATGTTCGGCGTTGGCGCCGCACGCGCGCAACAGAAAACGGTCACCGTCGGCTATCAGCTGATCGTCGGACCTTTCCTGGTTGCGATCGCAAACCACAGCTTCGAGAAGGCGACTGGCTACAAGATCGACTGGCGCCAGTTCACGTCGGCCGGGGACATCACCAGCGCATTCGCATCGGGCGACGTGCCGGTCGGGGTGCTGGGATCGACCGGCATCGCGGCGGCCGTAAGCCACGGCGTCGACGTCGAGCTGTTCTGGATCCTCGACAACATCGGCCGTTCCGAGCAGCTCGTCGCGCGCAACGGTTCGGGCATCAAGTCGCC
>DASSON010000215.1:0-19004 GCA_035700525.1 Burkholderiales bacterium | reverse complement strand
TAAACGAATTCTGTATTGCCTGCTGCTGAAGAAGGCCGGCAGCCTTCAATGATATGGTTGCGGCGGCGGGGAACGCCCGTCCTGTCCGGTGAACAGCTGTGCCGGTTGTATCGCGTCAGACGGCCACGCCGAGATAGCGGTGCATCAGGTCCGGCGCGCGGTGCAGCTCGTCCGGCTTCCCGTCGAATACCACGTGGCCATTGTTCAGAATGTAGCAACGGTGGGCCATCTTCAGTGCCGCAACGATGTTCTGCTCGACGATGATAATGGTGCGGCCCTGTTCGGCCAGCGCGTAACAAACGTTGGCCAGGTCGTGCACGATGATCGGGGCGAGGCCCTCGAACGGCTCGTCGAGCAGAATGATGCGTGCGTCGCGGATCATCGCACGCGCGATCGCCAGCATCTGCTGTTCACCGCCGGAAAGCTGGCGTCCGCGGTTTTTGCGGCGTTCGGCCAGGCGCGGAAACGTCTGGTATATCTGATCGAAAGTGAGCGGCTTGTCGGCCGTCATCGCCGCCAGCTGCAGATTCTCATGCACGGTGATGCCGCCGATGATGCGGCGCTCTTCCGGAACCAGCTGAATGCCGTTCCGGGCGAGCCGGAACGGCGGCAGGCCGTGAATCGGCAGGCCGTTCAGGCGTATGGTTCCGCTGCGGGGCGCGACCACGCCGGCCAGCGTCTTGAGTGTCGTGGTCTTGCCGGCGCCGTTGCGGCCGAGCAGCGCGACGACCTCGTTTTCCTCGACGTGCATCGACACATCGAACAGGATGTGCGAATCGCCGTAGTAGCTGTTGATGCGGTCGATTTCGAGCAGGCTCATTGCTCGCCGATGCCTCCCAGATAAGCTTCCTGCACCGCCTTGTTGCGCTGGATTTCATCCGGCGTGCCGACCGCCAGCTTGCGGCCTTCACACAGCACGGTGATGTTTTCGGCGAGCTCGAACATCGCGTCCATGTCGTGCTCGACGACCACCATCGTGCGGCCGTTGCGTATGCGCTTGAGCAGCGCGACCGTGTGGCTGCGCTCTTCGGGGCTCATGCCGGCAAGCGGTTCGTCAAGCAGCAGAATGTTGGCGCCGGTGGCCAGCGCCAGGCCGATTTCGAGGCGCCGTTTTTCACCGTATGCCAGATCATGCACGGCGGTGTCGGCGCGGTGGCCAAGCTCGACCAGCTCCATCGCCGCGTCGATCTGATCGTCCATGCCGCTGACGTGGTGCAGCCCCTTGAGCAGGTCGAGGCGGAAGCGCCCGCGGCTGCGCGCCAGCACCGGCATCATCAGATTCTGGCGCACCGTCAGCGACTCGAACAACTGGTTGATCTGGTAGCTCTTGCTCATGCCGCGCTGGCATATCGTTGTCATGCCCAGCCGGGTGATGCGTTCGCCGCGCAGGAAGACGTCGCCTGCCGTCGGGTGCACCTCGCCCGCGATCATCTTGAAGAAAGTCGATTTGCCGGCGCCGTTGGGACCAATCAGGCCGTGCAGCTCGCCTTCGGCGACCGCGAAATCGACCCCCTCCACCGCCGCCAGTCCGCCGTAGTGCTTCGTCAGACCACGTGCCTCGAGCGCGCTGGCGCCGCGATTCGCGCCACCCGGTACGACGTACAGCGGAATCATTGATTTGTGTCGTTGCGTGGCCGCTGCTGATCCCGCAGCGGCTGCTGCACGCCGGCGCGCGGCGCGGCGTTTGCTCAGTGTCACGATCTCACCACAGATGCCGCGCCGGAAAACGATCACCAGGATCACGAAGATGACACCGAGAATCAGCTTCCAGTAGGCGCCCACGCCATGCACGTATTGCAGTACGTTATAGAGCCATAGCCAGATCCAGGCGCCCAGCATCGGACCGAACAGCGTACCGACGCCGCCGATGACGGTCTGGATCACCAGTTGCGCCGACGTATCGAGCATGAACGCGTCGGGCGGCATGTAGTTTTGCAGCAGTCCCAGCAGTCCGCCGGCCAGCCCGCCATACAGTGCAGCGACGACGAAGGCCGCGAGTTTGTAGTGCTTGATTTCATGCCCGACCGCAACGGCCCGCACCGGATTGCCGCGGATCGCGGTCAGCACCGCGCCGAAAGGCGACAGCACGATGCGGCGCGCAATGATGAAACCGATGAAGAAGAACACCGCCAGCATCGTGTACATCGGCCAGCCCTGCGTGATGTTGAACGACGCGAAACCGAACGACACCACCGGCGGCGGAACGCCGGCAATGCCGTTTTCGCCGCCGGTCCAGTGCTTGAGCGGGGAATTTTCGAGAAAGAACAGCATTTCGCCGAATGCCAGTGTGCTCATCGCGAAGTAGATGCCGGTGCGCCGCAGCGTCAGGAAGCCGATGATGACGCCCAACAGTCCGGCCACCACCGTGCCGACCGCCAGTGCCGGCAGAATGCTCGAGAAGACGCCGGCGGTCAGCAGCCATGCCGTAACGAAGCCGCCGGCGCCGAAAAAGGCCGCCTGCCCGAACGACAGCAGACCGGTGTAGCCGAACAGGATGTCGAACCCCAGCCCGAACAGGCCCCAGATCAGCACGCGCCCCAGCAGGTCGGGGCCGGCGCCGATCAATGGCAGCACCCACGGCGCAACGGCGAGGCCGATCGCGGTGAATATCTCGGGCAGATAGCTGCGCCAATCGCGACGGTTCGCTGCGGGCGCTTCAACCTGCTGCGCGGCGGAACGCGTGGTGGCGCGAGCCGTCATTCGCGGCCCTCCGTACCCATCAGGCCCTGCGGCCGCAGGATCAGCACCAGCGCCATCGCGGCGAACAGCATGACGTCGGAGTAGGCGGGATTGAACATCGACGTGATGCTCAATATCTCGCCGGCGATGATGCCGCCCAGCACCGCGCCCGGAAACGAGCCGACGCCGCCGATCACCACCACCACGAAAGATTCGACCAGCACGCGCAGACCCATGTCCGGCACCAGCGACACGATCGGTCCGTCGATGACGCCGGCAAAGCCGGCCGCCATCGCGCCGATGCCGAATACGATCAGGAACGCGCGCTGCACGTTGATGCCGAGCAGACTGACCATCAGCGCGTCCTCGATACCGGAGCGCACGATGAGGCCGATGCGTGTGCGATAGAGGACGATGTAGAGCGCCAGCAGCATCGCGGCCGACACGGCGAGGATTTCGAGCCGGTAGAGCGGATAGATCAGGAAGCCCATCGGCACGATGCCCTGGCCCCAGTCCGGCGTCGGCACGCGCAATGCGACGCCGCCGTAGATGGCGCGGATGAGTTCCGCGAGGATGATCGACAGGCCGAACGTGACCAGGATCTGGTCCTCCGGCGGCCGCGCATAGAAACGGCGCACCACGGTACGTTCAATTACCAGGCCGACGATCATTGTGAACAGTGCACCGCCGACGATCGCCAGAACGAAGGAATGCGTCACGCCGAATACCGAATAGCCGACGTAGGCACCGACCACGAACAGCGCGCCGTGGGCGAAATTGATCACGCCCAGCGTACCGTAGATGATGGTGAGCCCGGTGGCGATCAGCGACAGCAGCAGCCCGTAGGCAAGCCCGTTGAAGACCTGCGACAGGAACAGCGGCAGGCTCGGCATGACGTCATTGCCCTCCGTTCAGGCGAACGCGCGAACGAGCGCGATCAGGCGTACGACCCGAGTTTGCAGCCGAAGTGGCCGACCGGCGCCACCGCTTCGGCACCGTTCACCACCGCGACGATGTCGAACAGATCTTCCTTGCTCTTCATGTCGGACGGTTTCTTGCCGCGCACGATCGGAAAATTGACCACGCCCTGGTGATCGGCGCCGCGGAACCAGACTTCGCCGACCGGTCCCTGGCGTTTCTGTTCCTTCTCGTAGGCCATCACCACCTTTGCCGGATGGAAGGTGCCGGCGCGCTCGTTGGCATCAGCCCACAGCATCAGATTGAGCCACGCGATATAGGCCGAGTCGTGCGGCTTCATCTTGTATTTCTTCTCGAACGCGGCAACGAAGTCCTTCGCGATTTCGTATTTGTCCTGCAGCGTCCACCAGAACCCGGTCGCGCCGTAAACGCCCTGCATGATGTCGGGGCCGAGCTCCTCGCCCAGGAACGGCGACATGTACGGCACCACCAGCGTCATCTTCTTCAGCAGCCCGAACTGGCTCGCCTGCTTGATCGAGTTCACGGCATCGAGGCCGTAGTCGATCACCACCAACACTTCGGCGCCGCTGTTCGCGATGTTGATCAAGTACGAGCTGTAGTCGGTGGCGCCGAGTGGGTGCACCTGCTGCGACACGACTTTCCAGCCGCCATCCTTGCCGGTGAATTCACTGACGGAATCGTAAGTGGTATGGCCGTAGGTGTAGTCGGGCACCAGGTAAGCGGCCTTCTTGTCCTTGCCGATGTTCTTGATCAGCACCGGCGAGATCGCCTTTGCCGCCGAGTACGCGTAATAGCACAGCCGGAAGCCGTAGCGCTGGCAGTCCTTGCCGGTCGTTTCGTTGGAGCCGCTGATCGCCGCAAGAAAGATCGTGCGTTCAACGTTGCAGGCTTTTTCCAGCGCGATCGCGACCGCGCTGGAAACGCTGCCGGTCACCATCATTGCCTTGTTCTCGTGAATGAAGCGCTTGGCGGCCTGCACCGCGGTATTGGGCTTGGTTTCGGAATCGGCGACGCCGTACTTGATGGTTTTGCCGAGCACGCCTTTCTTGGTGAGCGGAGAAATCTTCCTGGCCAGCGGATCGCCGTTGTTGATCTGCTCGATCGCCAGCTCGTAGCCGCGGCGCTCATCGGTGCCTTCCGCAGAATACGGCCCCGTCAGGTCGCAAGTCAGCCCGACGAACACACTGTCACCGGCGACACCGTCCGGAAAATTGCCAAGCTTTTCGGGAACGTTTTCCGCCGCAAGCAGATGCGATGAGTAGAGACCCGGAATGAGCAGGCTTCCTGCCAGTCCGGCACTGGTGCGCATGAACGAGCGGCGATTCGCGTCGTGACGCGGATCCTTGGTGGTGCCCATGATTTGACTCCTCTGATTGGAAAAGAGATTCGGCCTGTGTTGGTGCACCACCTGTTTGCCGCTGCGGCACGCGGTTCGCGCTGTGACGCGATCACGTCATGTGCGACGCTGCCGTGCGGATACCGAAAGCGGATTTACGATCTGTGTCGTACTGGTCCGCACATTGGAAACGCTCGACACCTCCTTGCAGATTGTTTTTTGTGCGCCGCGCAGTTGCGGAATGTTGCGCAACCTGGGTGCCAATGTATAGTGGGCGGCGCGAGCATGTCAACGGTTTGACGCGCCCGTTTCGCGAATAACGCGCGGGTAAAAGCAGGCGCGGCGCGATCCTTAATAAAAGCTTACAATCGCGTGCTGGAAAGGGGAATTTTCGAGCGATGACCGACAGGGCGAAACATCCGGAACCAAGCAAATCCGACTACATGATGCTGCTGTCATTTCGCTGCATGCTGCGCGGATTCCTGCAGTTCAGCGAGAAGGCGGCAAAGCGCATCGGGGTTGCTCCGCAGCAGTATCAGGCATTGCTGGCGATCAAGGGTTTTCCGGACCGCGAGCGCATCACGATCAATGAAATGGCGGAAAAGCTCATGATCCGGCACAACAGCGCAGTGGGCCTGGTCAACCGCATGGAAAAGGAAGGGTTGGTGAAGCGCTATCCGTCACTCGAAGACCGCCGGGAAGTTCATGTGACGCTGACCAGCCGTGGCATGCGCATTTTCGAGAAACTGGCGGCTGCGCATCGCGAAGAGCTGAACCGCATCGGCCCGCAACTGCGGAGCTTTTCGCGGCACTTTTCGCGGGATACAGCGGCGCGTGTTGCGCGTAGCGTGCAGAAGTTGCCCGACCGCCGGCGCCGGCGGTGACCATGGCTTCGTTGCACGTCCGGATCGGGCCGTCCCGCTGCCTGGCCGGATTGCTGGTGCTGGTTCATGCATTGGCTTGCGCGATACTGTATCCGCTTACACTTCCGGAATCGTTGAAACTGGTATTTGCGGTGGCGATCGCGGTAAGCGGCATTCATTCAGTACTGAAAACCGCGCTGCTGAGATCACACAATGCAATTGTCGCGCTTGAAATCGGCGATGACGGCGCAGCGCTCAGGGAGCGATATACCGGCCAGTGGCAAGCCTGCCGTGTGCTGGGGACGACTTTCGTGTCGAGCCCTCTCACCGTGCTCAATCTCGAACTGGTGAACGGTGGAGCGGTACGCCACGTCGTGCTGCTGCCGGACAACGTCGGCCGGGATGATTTTCGCCGCTTGCGTGTGCGGTTGCGCTGGAGCGGGGCGGCTGCCGTGGAGCCGGTCGCAACAAAATTTTTCGACCGTGCAATACGGCGTACAGGCCGGTCGCCGGCCGTTGATGCCGCTGAAGAATGAGATGGCGCTTGCCGTCAGGGCGGCGCAAGTCCCGGTGCCGGATTATACTGGCGCATGCAGAATACGTAAGCGGAGCAATCACCGGATGATCGATCTCTACACTTGGACGACACCGAACGGACACAAAATCCACATCATGCTCGAAGAAACCGGGCTCGATTATCGGGTGCACGGTGTCGACATCCGGGCCGGCGACCAGTTCAACCCGGCCTTTCTCGAGATCAGCCCCAACAACCGCATTCCGGCCATCGTCGACCATGACGGTCCGGACGGCAGGCCGCTGTCGTTGTTCGAGTCGGGCGCGATCCTGATCTATCTCGCCGGCAAGAGCGGCCGTTTTCTGCCGCGGGATCTGCATGACCGTTACGCAGCCTTGCAATGGCTGATGTGGCAGATGGGGGGTGTCGGCCCGATGTTCGGCCAGGCCAATCATTTTCGCCGTTACGCACCTGAAAAGATGTCGTACGCGATCGAGCGCTACACCAACGAATCGCGACGCCTGACCGGCATCCTCGATCGCCGCCTCGGCGTAGCGCGCTATCTCGCCGGCGCCGAATATTCGATCGCCGACATGGCCGTTTTCCCGTGGATTCGCGGTTCGGAACGACGCGGTGTCGAGCTGAAGGAATTTCCAAACGTTGTCCGCTGGTTCGATGAAATCCATGCCCGCCCGGCGGTGCAGCGCGGCTTGCAGGTGCTGAGTGGCGTGGCTGCGGCACCGCTCGACGACAAGGCGCGCGATATCATGTTCGGCAAGACGCAGTTCGAGCGGCGCTGAGACGGCCGTGCCGGCCGCTCTCATGACTGCTTAGCGTCACGCTCGTACGCGCCATGAATCGATCCCGAAAAAACGTAACGGTCCTGTCGGCGTGTCAGGGATTGTTGCTGACCAATAATTCGATCCTGATCGCAACCAACGGGCTTGCCGGTTTTGCGCTGGCCGCCGACAAATCGCTGGCCACACTGCCGGTGACCGGCTACGTTGTCGGTGCGGCGCTGACGACGATACCGGCGTCGCACGTGATGCGCCATTTCGGGCGGCGCACCGGCTTCACCATCGGCACCGTGTTCGGCATCCTCGGCGCGCTGGTCTGCAGTTATGCAATCTATCGTCACGATTTCTGGCTGCTGTGTCTGGGCACGCTGATCGCCGGTGTCTACAACGCGACCGGTCAGTATTACCGCTTTGCCGCCGCCGATACCGCGGGTGAAAGCTTCAAGGCGAAGGCCATTTCACTGGTGCTGGCGGGCGGCATCCTGGGCGGCATTCTCGGGCCGCAGACCAGCAAGTACACGATCAATCTATTTGCGCCGCTGACCTATGCCGGCTGCTACCTGTCGCTGATCGGATTCTGCATCGTGGCGGCGGTGCTGGTGCAGTTCATCGACGTGCCGCCGTTGTCGGACGCCGAGCGCCGCCACAGTGGGCGGCCGCTGGCCGCCATCGTGCGGCAGCCGGCATTCGTCGTCGCGGTGACCAGCGCCATGATCGGCTACGGCGTGATGAATCTGCTGATGACCGCGACGCCGCTGGCAATGATCGCCTGTCAGCATCCGTTCAGCGCCGCCGCCTTCGTCATTCAGTGGCACATCATCGGCATGTTCGCACCATCGTTCTTCACCGGATCGCTGATCAGACGTTTTGGCGTGCTGACCGTCATGCTGACCGGCGTGGTGCTCAACCTGTGCTGCATCACGCTGGCGATGAGCGGCATCGACGTCATGCATTTCACGCTGGCGCTGATGCTGCTCGGGGTCGGCTGGAACTTCATGTATATCGGCGGCACCACGCTGCTGACCGAATGCTACACACCGGCGGAGCGTGCGAAAACGCAGGGCGTCAATGACTGCCTGGTGTTCACGATGACGGCGGTGACGTCAATTTCGTCGGGAGCGCTGTTTTCGTTCCAGGGGTGGCATGCGATGAACATGGGCGCGGTGCCGTTCCTGCTGCTGGCGGCCGTTGCGATGGGGTGGTTGTCATTGCAGCGACGGCAGCAGCGACGGCAGTCTGCATGAGACGGACGCCACGACGGCGACTTGTCGCT
This sequence comes from Burkholderiales bacterium, assembly GCA_035700525.1. Lineage (GTDB taxonomy): Bacteria > Pseudomonadota > Gammaproteobacteria > Burkholderiales > JBDZVW01 > JBDZVW01. Next base: position 10,603 of record DASSON010000215.1, on the reverse strand, counting down.
GCGTCATTCGATCAGCTGCAGCATATGGCCGCTCGGATCGCGCACCAGCAGCGCCTGCCGGCCATCGCGTAAGGTCACGATGCCGGCGGAGACGAATTCAACGTTGTCCTTTGCGAGCGCAGCAGCCAGCTGAGGCAGGTTATCGACTTTGAGCACCAGCCTGTCGGCGATTACGTCATTGGCCCGGGTGCGCTGCCGAACGCGGCGCGCGGCCGGGCACCGATAGCCGAGCAACTCGAGATGCGGCGGCTGTCCGTCCGCCGGCTGCAAGGCAACGACATTGACGACGGCGTCGCGGACACCGTCCAACCGTTGCTGCTCGATGCCTGAATTGAGCGACCGCGAACCGACGCTCATGCCCAGCAGTCGGGTGTAGAAGTCGATCGAGCGCGGTACGTCGGCAACACTGATCGCCGAATGATCGATGCCGAGAAAGTCGCCGCGTTCTCGCTGCCAGACGGCGTCACCGACGCCGGCCGGAAAATGGATCAATTCCAGCGGATGCCCGTCCGGATCACGGAATTTGAACGCGATGACCGAACCCGTGTTGGGCGGCAGCTGCTGCGGGCCGTGCAGGGTGATCGCGGCGAACGGATAACGACACAAATTGGCATACGCCCGCTCCATGTCGCCGACGACGATCGCCGCATGCTGGAAGCGGAGATCGTTCGAACAGCTCGTACGCGGACAGGGCCGGCCCGGCGGATCGAATGCGACAAGCTCCAGTTCCTGTTTTCCCAGCCGTAATGTGATCGACCGTCCGCGTGCATCCGGAATTCCGGTCAGCCGCCCCCATGCGGGGCCGTCGAGCACCGTTTCATCCGCGATGGAGAAGCCCAGCGCGTCGCGATAGAATGCCGCCGATCTCACAAGACTGGAAACGGTGCGGCTGATGCGCATCAGCCGCAGCACGTTATGGATGCGTGTCACGGACGCTGCGCGCCGCGGCGATTGATGTAAATCGCATACAGCGTGTGCGACGCGCAGATGAACAGCCGGCTGCGGTTGCGCCCGCCGAACGTCAGATTCGACACGGTGTACGGAACCTTTATCTTGCCCAGCAGCGTGCCGGCCGGATCGATGCAATGCACGCCGTCGGCGGCGCTGCTCCAGACGTTGCCGTCTTCGTCGCAGCGCAGTCCGTCACAGAATCCGGGCTGCACCTTGTGAAATGATCGTCCGTTCGTCAGCCGCGTGCCGTCATTGCCGAGATCGAAGCGGCGGATTTCCTGCACCGGATCCGCCGCGAATTGCAATCCGCTTTCGCTGATGTACAGATATTTTTCATCCGGCGAGAAGCACAACCCGTTGGGACCGTCGAAGTCGTCGGCGACGACGGTCAGTGTGTCGCCGGCCGGATCGAAACGGTAGACGTTTGCCGGCAGCTCCGCCGTCTGTTTGCCGCCTTCGTAATCGGTCTGGATGCCATACGGCGGATCGGTAAACCAGATCGTGCCGTCCGACTTAGCGACGACGTCGTTCGGCGAATTCAGGCGCTTTCCATCAAAGTGGTCGGCCAGCACCGTGATCCGTCCATCGAGCTCGGTGCGCATGATGCAGCGCTTGCGGTGCGAGCATGAGACGAGCCGGCCGTCGCGGTCGCGCGTGTGGCCATTCTCGAAGTGCGACGGCTGGCGGAAGGATGACACGCCGCCTGCGGCGGTCCAGCGCAGCACGCGGTCGTTCGGAATGTCGCTGAATAGCAGGCATTGATGATCGGCGAACCACACCGGGCCTTCCAGCCAGCGGAATCCTTCAGCCAGCTTTTCCAGCGGCGCATTGGGCAGCACCATCGCGTTGAAACGCGGATCGAGGACTTCAAAGGTATCCACCGCTGTTCCCGTAGCGGTTACGTGAAGCAGCACGGCCCGTTGCGCTGCGGCGCCTGTTCCAGTTGAACGATCATCAGCACTGCCGGCTGGTCGCCGACGGTGCCGGAACGGTGGCCCTTGTGTCCCTGCGCATCGGAGACGCAGTTCTGGTCACCGCCAAATGAAATGTCGCCCGCGCCCATTTCAATGCGCGTGCCGTCCATGCTTTCGACGAACCAGCGCCCCGACAGCGGAGCAATCCACTGCGGCCGTGGATTCTCGTGCCATTCGCCGACCCACCCGACCGGCAGCACCGTGAACAGTACGTTCGCTGCCGGTGTTGACAGGACATCGTTCCACTGCGGCGCGGCGCCGCCCATGCTTTGCCGTTCGAACGCGGCAAGGGTGCAGCGCGTCTGATGACTGACGCCGTGCACGTCGCTCCAGATGTGCCAGTACTGCAGCGCCGGTTTGTCGCCTTCGGCTGCTGCGGCCGGATTGGCATCAGCGCCGGATGCCGGCATGTGAGCCCTTTTGGTTCACGGCAGTGTTCGGCGCCTGATCAGTCACGCCGTACGCGGGTGTTGAAGACAGCGGATTCGATACCACTGCGCCGATCGGGGCAAGATGAGTGCCGAATGTGATCAGCAGCAGTCCGCCGACCAGTCCGAAATTTTTCAGGAAATCCCAGAAGTGGCTGCGTGCCGTGCTGTCGCCCTTCGCCCAGAAATCCGGATACGCCCAGAAATTGTGATAGAGCAGTGCGGTCACGATACAAAATCCGGCGAGCACGAACGCCGCCAGCCGGTCATGCCAGCCGGCTACGATGCAGGCCGGGGCAACGAGCTCCACCACTATACCCAGCACCAGCAGCACCGGGCCGCCCGGCAGAAAGCTGGAATTCGCCTGCTTCAATGCTCCGTTCCAGTCGAATATCTTGTCGAGTGCGCTGAACGGAAAAAGAACCACGAGAAAAAATCTGATTATGAATGGAAGCGCATAAAGATTCAGCCACACCATGAGTTGTTATGCCTCCTTCGTATCGCCGCGATCCCGGCGGCGGAGCCCTGCCATGCACCGCCTACGATAACACACTCGATCTCCGTCATCAGGGACTGCACCGCGCCCTGGCGATCTCGCAGCAAGGCGGGGCGCCCGCGGCTGAAGGTGGACTCCAACTGCGTAATTCTTGCCATCGAATGATGCAAAATTTACAGGAAGGCGGTTTTGCAGCCGGTCATAGTGGCCTGATTTCAAGGTGAAAACAAACTGGCCCTGCAATTGCTGGCAGTCAGGTGACGTTCGCATATTCCGGCCGCGGATCGTTTCGCATCGGCCAGGATGAAGTCAGCGCGATGGAAAGGTGTCGGGATTTTGCTTCGTTACGACGGTGCCGACCGTGTGTAGTCCCTCGAACGCGGGTAGGTCTTGGCGGCAGGCGCCTCATTCAAAAATCGAATGATGGAGATTGCAATCATGAAAAATCCAGTGTTCCTGGTGTTGTTGACTTCCGTATTCGCGAGCCCGCCATTACTGGCGCAGGCGGCGCCTCCACCCCCTGCAGCACAGGCGCAGCCAGCCCCGCCGGCGGCTGACCAGAATGCCGCGCAGCCGGCAGGAGACGCCGGTGCGGCCGTGGCCAATGGCGGTCAGAAATTCATTACCGAGGAGTCGGGGCAGCAAATGCTGTCAAGCAATCTTGTCGGGATGTCGGTAACCAATTCGAACAACGACGACATCGGAAAAATCGACAACCTGCTGCTCAACAAGGACGGCAACCTGACCGGTGTGGTGGTTTCGATCGGCGGTTTTCTTGGCATCGGCAGCAAGCATGTCGCGCTGCCGATGAGTGAAGTGCAGATCAACCCCGGTCAGAAGAAAGCGATGGTCAGTCTGTCCAAGGACGATTTGAAGAACGCCCCCGACTTCAAGACCAAGGAAGAGCAGCAGAAAGAAGAGCAGCAGGCGGCGCAGAAGGCGAAAGCGCAGCAGCGGGGAAGCGCCGGCGGCATGCCGGCTCCGGCCGCGCCCGCCGGTGGCGCGCCGTCAGGCGCCGCTCCGGCTACTCCGGGCGGAAAGTAACGGCTGCTGCTTTTCAGTGAGCGCCATGCCCGCAGCGGAGCATGGCGCGGTGGGACAAATATTCGCTGCTACCAGGGCGGACGGCAGCGGCAGACTTTGTAACCGAAACGAATGCTGCGGGCGCCGCCCCTGCCGGGACAATTCCGCGCCGCGACAGCGGTCACACCGTTTCGGCCGATTTACTGCCTTCGAACTGCAGCATCGCTTCCACCGATCCCATCCCGTTGCGGACGTCGATGCGGCCCGACAGCTTCGCTTTTGCAAGGTCTGTCGCGTAGTCGATTGCATCATCCTTGTCGTCGAACCAGGCAATCGGCTTCGCCAGCCCTTCCTCGACGACGTTCCACTTGCCACCGGCGCTTGGAGAAACTACAAAAATGCTCGTGTCCATTCGCTCGTCTCCGTTGATCCGTCCTGCGGTTCCGGACCGGTGAGCGACATGTCCGCTCCGGTTCGGGCCGGCATCGCGTCCTCATAAACGGGCCTGCAGTCTGAATATGAGCAACGGTCGTGCCAATTTTCCGGCTGTCCACCGGTTCTCCCTGCTGGTGCAGGTGAAATATCCCTGCGCCGGATATTGATAACGAAAATCCATGGAGTAAAATCATTGCGGTAGCATTAGTCCACAATCGCTTCGGGCTTGCCCCGCTAATCATCACATCATCCGCGCCGCAGCCCGGAAGCGGCCACGACACGGAATCACGAACGGCAGGAGAGCGATGCGACTTCGCATGGATCGGCGCAGTCAGTCGATGGACGTGCCGCGATCGGCGGCTGGCATGCCGGTTACGGGAGAATCACGTTTTCGTTCCGGGACGAGTTCACGGTGAAATTCGCGCGCACGCTGCCGTCGCCAAACTGGCGGGTGGTCGAGCTGCCCGATATCGTGCTGCTGCTGTCTGCGCTGCTGCTGGTCGTGTTTGGCGGCATGATGGTGCGTTACTGGCACAGTCCGCAGGTCGCCTGGGATGTGATTTCGTTCCCGCTGCAGAAAATCTCGTACGACAGTGCATGGGGATTCCTGCTGTGCGGCTGTGCGCTGTTCAGCTTCGTGGCCCGGCAGAGAATGCTGACCAAAATCATCGCGGCGGCAGTGGTCATCATCGCCGCGTTGCGGCTGGGCGCGTACCTGGTGCCCGGCATCATTCCGATCTATCCGATTGTGGCCAGCCCGCTGCTGCCGGCGACACCCGACGTGCAGTTCGCGATGGAGCCGTACCGCGCCGTGATCTTTTTTGTCGCGGGCATCGCGCTGGCAATGCTGTCGAGAACACCGCGCTCGATATTTTCGCTGATCGTGATCGCGCTGATGGCCTCGGTCATCGTGATGCTGGCGCTGTTGCAGCTGTTCGGATACTGGGGTCCCAACCGCTTCATCGGCGTGTGGCAGGGGTTGAACGGCGGTGGCACCGGCGGCGCAGTGAATTTCATCGTGCTCGGAGCGGCCGTCCTTTTCTTCATCTTTTTTTCGAGCGGCAGAAAATATGTGGCAGCCCGCAAATGGGCGCCCGTCCCGGTCTGGTTTGGCGTGTTCATTGGATCGCTGGCACTCGCGCATGCGCTGAATGTGCAGGAGTCCGGGCAGATCAGATTCAGGACCGAACTGGTCGCCGCCAACGTCACCGCACGAATAGAAAACGAGGTCGAAACACGGATTCTGCAGCTTCAGCGCCTCGCCTCCCGCTGGCAGATCTACGACGCAAGCTATCAGGAGTGGCAGCATGATGCCGAATCGCTGCTGTCCGACTTTCCCGATTTCCGTGCGATAGGCTGGATCTATCCGAATCGTGACGAGCGCTGGGTGCTGCCGAAACAGCCGGCCGGCGTCACCGCCACCGCCGCCATTCCGGTGATGGGACCCTCCGACAGAATCACGCTGCAGGCCGCGCTGAATCGCCGCAAGGTCATGCTTACTCCATTCAAGGCTTTGCGGGATGGCGGCAAGGGGTTCGATGTCTATGTGCCGGTGTACGTGGACAACCATTACGTGGGCACGATCACCGGCATCGTGAGAGAGGCCAACCTCGCCGATGTGCTGGGTGCGAATTATCCCGATTATTCGGCTTCGCTGCTGGAGAACGGGCAGGTGATCAATTACGTCGGGTCGCAAACCGGCAAGATCGGTCAGCCGTGGCGCAAGACGCTGCCGATCACGCTGCACAACGTGCGCTGGGAAATCCAGGTCGCGCCGGCGCGGTCGGCAATCGAAAGGGCGAACTGGATGTTGCCGTTGACGACCCTGCTGGCCGGCACGCTGCTGGGAACGCTGCTGGCATGGCTGCTCTATCTGCTTCAGAAAGCCCGGGCGCAGGCGGGTGAAATCGACGCGGCCAATCGCCAGTTGCGGATCGATATTAACGCGCGGCGCAATGCCGAACGCACGTTGCGCGAGCGTGAAGAATCGAATCGGCAGATCGTCAACGCGGTGAAGGATTATGCGATTTTCATGCTGGACCCGGTTGGCCGCATTCGTTCCTGGAACGCCGGCGCGGAAAAGCTGACCGGGTATGGTCCGATTGCAGCGATCGGGCAACCTTTTTCAATGCTCTATCCGGACGACGTCAAACAGCCTCCCGAAAACAAGCTGCGCATCGCCGCCGCGATGGGCCAGTGCGAGGAAGAGGCCTGGCACGTCCGCCGTGATGGCAGCCGCTATTGTGCGGAGAGCACCATCACGGCAAACCGCAACGAGGCGGGCGTGATCGACGGATTTTCCGTGGTGCTGCGGGACATGACCGAGCGCCAGATGATGCAGGCGGCGCTGGAGCGTTCACGGGATGAATCGCGTGCACTGACGCGCTATGTGCAGTCGGTTCGGGAAGATGAAAAGAGCCGCATCGCGCGCGAAATTCATGACGAGCTGGGATCGACGCTGACGGCCGTGCGCATGGACCTCCGTGCCTTGTCGGGCAAGCGCGCTCCGATTGATACGGCATTGCACGAAAAAATGAACGACATGGTCGCGCTCGTCGATTCGGCGATCCGGGTAACGCGTCGCATCGCGACCGAATTGCGTCCGACCATTCTTGATGACCTGGGATTGATTGCCGCGCTACGCTGGCAGGCCGGTGAGTACCAGAAGCGTACCGGCATCTCGGTCACAATCGAGTTCAACGATCCGAACGTGACCGTCGACAAGCAGCGCGGAATCGTATTCTTCCGAATTTTCCAGGAAGCGCTGACCAATGTTGCCAAACATGCGCAGGCGAAGAACGTTCGTGCGCGTTTTGATTGCATTGACGACAATTATTACGTTCTGACGATCAGCGATGACGGCAGCGGCGTGCCGGCCGGCACGTTGCTCGGTCCAACATCGCACGGCATTCGGGGCATGCGCGAACGGGCTGAGGAATTTCAGGGTACGTTCACGATCGACAGCGCCCCTGGCGAAGGGACCACGATTACGGTCCGCATGCCGGTTTCCATGACTTCCATCGAAAACGCCGACGACAGCGGCCGGGTCGATTCCATGCCCGCCGGGCAACAGGGTTGAAGAGATTCCATCGCAGCGATCGGCTGCGGACATGAATTTTTGAACCCCGGAAGATCTGCAACTTCCGTTGTAGGACAAAGGCCGACAAAAAAACGGGGCGGACTCCGATAGGCATACTCCCACAGTTCTATAACATCGTTCATGAATTCGAAATAAGGAGCTTCTGCCAGATGCGCGGCCACGTGGCGGCGCCAGGCCGGTGTGGCCAGGGCAGTGGCGGACCAGTGGTCCGATTGCAATCCATCCAGAGGAACATTCATGGACTTCAACCACATAGATGATCATGGTGATCTGTTGGAGATTCCGGTTGCCCGGCCCGATCCGATCATGCCGCAGACCAGTGAAAGGGCATCGCAAGCCGGATTGAAACGCCATGGGCTGCTGTACGGCTCGTCGCCCGCGATGCAGAAATTGTACGGACTCATCGACAAGGTGGCGCCGACCGACACCACGGTGCTGATCGCGGGCGAAAGCGGCACCGGCAAGGAACTGGTGGCCAATTCCATCCACCGGCTGAGCGCGCGGCGCGGCAACGCATTCGTTCCGATCAATTGCGGCGCGATTCCGGCGAACCTGATAGAGGCCGAGCTGTTCGGCCATGAGCGCGGCAGCTTCACCGGCGCCGTCCGTACCCACAAGGGCTATTTCGAGCGGGCCGCCGACGGTACGCTGTTTCTCGACGAAATCACCGAAATGCCGGTCGAAATGCAGGTCAAGCTGCTGCGGGTGCTGGAAACCGGCGGCTTCTACCGCGTCGGCGGCGACCAGGAAATCAAGGCACGGGCACGGGTCATCGCGGCCACCAACCAGCGCCCCGAGGCGGCGGTGGAGAACGGCCGGCTGCGCGAAGACCTGTGGTACCGGCTGTCCGTGTTTCCGATCGAGGTGCCGCCATTGCGCAAGCGCGGCGAGGACATCGAACTGCTGGCGCGGCATTTTCTGGACGGACTGAACAGGGAGTCCGGCACGGACAAGACATTGTCCGCCTCGACGTTGAGCCTGCTGCGCGCCTATCCGTGGCCGGGAAACGTGCGCGAACTGCAGAATGCACTGCAACGGGCGTTCATCATGGCCGATCACGAGGTGGAGATCGGCTGCTCGCGTGCGGTCAGCCTGGAATTGCGGGAACATCTGAATTTCAGAGTCGGCACACCGCTCGCCGAAGTCGAACGCGAAATGATTCTGGCAACGCTGAGTCACCAGCGGGGCAACAAGCGAAAAGCCGCGGAAGTACTTGGGGTGAGCCTGAAAACGTTGTATAACCGCCTCAACGAATATCTGGTGCACGAAAGCGGCGAGCTTCATGATCAAAGTCCTGATTGCAGATGACCATGCGATCGTACGGGCCGGTTTGCGGGAACTTCTTGCCGACGCCAGTGATATGCAGGTCGCCGGAGAGGCTGGCAACAGTGAAGAAGTGCTGGCGCAAGTGCGTTCAACGGAGTGGAGCGTGGTGTTGCTAGATCTGGGATTGCCCGATCGCAGCGGCGTGGATACGCTGAGACTGGTCAAGCAGGTGAAACCGGTGCTTCCGGTATTGATCCTCAGTATTTATCCCGAGGATCAGTATGCGATCAACCTGCTGCGCGGCGGCGCCAGCGGCTACATCGCCAAGGACGCGGAGCCCGCCGAATTGATCCGGGCGATCCGTCTGGTGGCTGCCGGCCGCAAGTACATCAGTGCAGCGCTGGCGCAGCAACTGGCGTCCGAGCTGAATGGCGCCGATGGCCCGCTGCACAACGAGCTTTCGGAGCGCGAGTTTCAGGTATTCTGCAAGCTGGCCGCCGGAATGTCGGTGTCCCAGATCGCCGCCGAACTGTTTCTGAGTGTCAAGACCATCAGTACTTACCGCAGCAGGATTCTGGAAAAGATGAACATGAAGAACAATGCGGATTGCACCTATTACGCGATCAAAAACGGCCTGATCGAATGATGCGAAAAAACCGGGTTAGGAGTTCGAACACCGTGCGCACACTCGTGCCGGGGAGCGACCCGGCCGACGACGCGAGCAGGCCGCCGCCACCTGCGCAGCCGCGGCGGCATCTGGCGTATCAGTTCGTTGTCGTGCACGGCTGGCATCAATGGAAGCATTGAGCATTGTGGACGGACAGGATCCACTTCGTGTTTACATCGTCGAGGATTCCGCGCTCCTGAGGGACCGGATCATCGGCTCGATTTCCGAAATCGACCATGTCGAAGTGATCGGCTATGCCGATACCGAAGACGATGCCGTCCAGGAAATAAGGGACGCCCATCCCGACGTGGCGATCATCGACATCCGTCTGCGTGAGGGAAGCGGCATCAACGTCGTGCTGGCAATCAACCGCATGCACCTCACGACCGCTCCCAAGCTGGTCGTTCTGACTAATTATTCGTTCGAAGAATACCGCGACAAATGTCTTGCTGCCGGCGCCGACTTTTTCTTCGACAAATCGGACGAGCTGCATTGCGTGTTCGAATTGCTGGAAGATCTGGCGGCACCTGATGCCAGGCATTGAATGACGCGGCGAGGCACTGCGGCTGCGGCGCATCGCCGATGCGGAATGGCGCACGGATTTCCCCTCCTCAGATGAGGAGGGGCGCCCGCGACGGCGGGCGGGGTGGTCAGCGGCGTCGGCAAAAACCGACCACCCCTCCCGCTTCGCTCCTTCCCCTCCTTAAAAACAGGAGGGGAGATGGATCACCCCAGGGCACGGTCGTGGCGTCGTCGACGCTGGCGGTCTCCTGAAGAAGCCTCTCAGCCAAGCTTCACTCGTCCTTGAAGAGAAAGAAGCCATCTTGTGCATTCCCCGCACGATGCCTGACAATCGACTTCCACAAACGTAGAAATGGCCGAATCATTCATGTTGCGTATCGTCGTTTTACTGCTGTTCTCGATCCCGGTTGTTGGCGCCGCGTACGCCGGTGTCGTGGTGGTCCCGACGTCGGCACCGGTCTTCGCCGGCAAGCCGATGAGCGTTTCGGTACTGGTGACCAATGAAACGGATGCCGTGCAGAATTATGCGGTACCGCATAAGATCGATGCCCGGCTGCAATCCGGTCAGCGCGTATTCGACGTGACATTGACCAGCCAGGTCGACACACCCGACAGTTCTTTCAGCCTCCAGCCGCAGTCATTCAAAAAGCTGGCGTTTTCGATGGTGGTGCCGGCCGGCATCAGCGGTCCCGTCACGCTCGAAATCGATACGTTTGTCGCCGGCAAAACGATGTTTGACGT
>DASSON010000214.1:0-3655 GCA_035700525.1 Burkholderiales bacterium | reverse complement strand
TGGTCAGTGCCTGCCCGGTATGCTCCTGAAACTGGGTGATGCGGAAATAGCCGTAACCCGGCTCGAGCAGCGTGGATTTGACGCTCTTGATCTTGATGATGGCGCGCGTCAGCGTCACCACGATCGGCTTCGATTCACCCTTGCGGATAATGGTCAGCGTAATTTTGGTGTCGGGCTTGCCGCGCATGCGCTTGACGGCGTCATTGAGCGTCATGCCCTTGACTGCGGTATCGTTGAGCTTGACGATCAGGTCTCCGGCCTTGATGCCGGCGCGCGCCGCCGGCGTGTCGTCGATCGGCGAGATGACCTTGACGAAACCGTCTTCCATGCCGACTTCTATGCCGAGCCCGCCGAACTGTCCCTGTGTGCCGACCTGCAGTTCACGATAGGCTTCGGCGTCGAGATAGGCGGAGTGCGGATCGAGGCCGCTGACCATGCCGTTGATCGCCGACGTGATCAGCTTCTTGTCGGGAACCTGCTCGACGTAGTCGTTCTTGATCACGCCGAACACCTGTGCGAATTCACGCAGTTCATCGACCGGCAGCGGCGCCAGTGCATCCTTGTCGGCGATCGCCGAGTAGTTCACGGTGATTGCAGCGCCGACCAGCACGCCGATGACGACCAGGCCGATTTGCCGAAATCTGTTACGCATTGCCAAACTCTCCTACCGAACGCTGTCTGTCCGGCCGTATTCCCGCGGCCGGGTCACAGGTTCTGAAAAACGTCGCATGAGGAATCCGTTCGTGTATCGAAAGAACAATGCCACTGCGCGCTGCATTCCGCCTTGTGCGCTCCGCCGCCGTGGTTACTTCAGGCTGATCCAGGTCAGCGGATCGAACGGCTTTCCCTTATAGCGCATCTCAAAGTATAAACCGGATCGCGGATTTCCGCCGGTATCTCCGACCGCGGCAATGGTATCTCCCGCGTGCACGACATCGCCCACCTGCTTGTACAGCGTTTCGTTGTCACCATAAAGGCTCATGTAGCCACCACCATGATCAATGATCAGCAGATTGCCGAAGCCGCGCAGCCAGTCGGCGAACACGACGCGCCCCGCGGCAATCGCCCTGACCGGCTCGCCCGCCCTGGCTGCGATGAACAGGCCTTTCCAAGTCAGGTCGCCTTCGCTTCTTGGGCTGCCGAAACGGTCCAGGAGTTCACCGCGAACGGGCAAATGTAACCTACCCTTCAATTGCTGAAAAGTGCTGTTGTCGAACGCCGGGGAGGGCAGCTTGTCGTTGTGTACGCCTGATTTGGGAGGGTGACGGGGCGCCTGCGGCGCGGCTTTGGCGATGATGCGATTGAGCCGCTCGACCAGTTTGGCGAGGCGTTCCTCGTTGTGCTTGAGTGTCGTCAGTTGCTGACGCTGCGCCGTGATTTTTTGTGAAACCTTGGCAAGCACTGCGGCGCGCTTCTTTTTCTCGCGCTCCAGTGCATGGGTCTCCGCAACCTGCTTTGCCTTGAGCGATGCGATTTCAGCCGCCTTTTTCGCCGCGGCGCCGGTCAGCGCATGCAGCCGGTCGAGATTGCCGCGCAAGTCGCCGATCAGGTCGGACTCGGCACGCGACACATAGCCAAGATAATAGAGCGCGCGCGCGATTTCGTTCGGATCCCGTCCGTTCAGCAGAAGCTGCAGCGCGCCGGGATCGCCATCGAGGTAGCGGGCGTAGAGCAGGTCCGCCAGTTGCTGCTGCTGGTGATGTACCGCCTTTTCTGTTTTCGCCGATTGAGCCTTCAATTTTGCCAGTTCATCGTTGGCGGCGCGGCTCTTGACGCCGAGATCGTGGAGCTTGCGGTTGGCATCGGAAATCGCGTGCTCCGAGTCGCGCAACGCGTCGGCGGCATGGCTCTTCGACGTTTCGGATTTGTCCAGATCCTGCTGCAGCGCTTCGATGCGTTCCTTCAGCGCCTGCAGATTTTTTTTGGCTTCTTGCGGCGTGGTGGCGGCGCGCGGCGCAACTGGAAAGATCGCCGCGGCGCTGAAAAACAGCACGAAGGCGGCGATGAGCAGGCGAACGCGCGGCACCGTCAGGCAAACGTGATCAGTGCTTTGCCGGTCATCTCTGCCGGTTGCGGCAGGCCCATCATCGCCAGCAGCGTCGGCGCAACGTCCTGCAGCGCGCCGCCGTCGGCGAGCCGCGCGCCGCGTCCGACGTAGAGCAGCGGCACGCGGTTCAGCGTGTGCGCGGTATGCGGCTGCCGGGTGTGCGGATCGCTCATCGTTTCGGCATTGCCGTGATCGGCGGTGATCAGCATTTCGCCGCCGGCCTCGCGCATCGCCGCGGCAACCCGCCCCAGGCATTCGTCGAGCGTTTCCACCGCGCGGATCGCGGCCGCCAGGTTGCCGGTATGGCCGACCATGTCGCTGTTGGCGTAGTTGCACACGATCGCATCGTAACGCTGCGAGCGGATCGCATCGACCAGTTTGTCGGTAACTTCGCCGGCGCTCATTTCGGGTTGCAGGTCATAGGTCGCGACCTTGGGCGACGGCACCAGCGTGCGATCCTCGCCGGCATAAGGCGTTTCGACGCCACCATTGAAAAAATAGGTGACGTGCGCGTATTTTTCGGTTTCCGCAATCCTGAGCTGGCGCAGACCAAGCCCGGCGAGGTATTCGCCGAAGCCGTTGGCCACCGTCTGCGGCGCGAAAGCCGCCGGCAGCCTGATGTCTTCGCCGTAGCTCGTCAGCGTGCAGCAGCCGGCGAGCCGCGGCCAGGCTTCACGCTGGAATCCGCGAAAATCGGGATCGGTCAGCGCCGCCGTCAACTGCCGCGCGCGATCGGCACGGAAATTCATGAACACCACAACGTCGCCGTCGGCCATCTGATCCGCGGCGCCGCTGCCATCGACGATCGCGGTCGCGGTCACGAATTCGTCGGATTCGCCGCGCGCGTAGGCAGCCTGCAGCGCGGTTGCCGCGTCATGCGCCTGGTACGGCGCCTCACCCTGCACGATCAGCCGGTACGCGGCCTCAGTGCGGTCCCAGCGCTGGTCGCGATCCATCGCATAGTAGCGCCCGACGACGGAACTGATGTGGGCAGTGCCCAGCGCCGTGCACTTGTCCTGCAGCGCGGCGAGCGACGCGGCGGCGCTTTTCGGCGGCGTATCGCGGCCGTCGAGGAAGGCGTGCACCCGGATGTCGCGTACGCCGCCAGCGGCCGCCAGTTCCAGCAATGCGTGAATGTGCGATTCGTGGCTGTGCACGCCGCCGGGCGAGACCAGCCCCATCACGTGCACCGCGCGGCCTGTGTCCCGCGCGGTGTCGAGCGCCGCGCGCAGCACCGGATTGGCCGCGAATTCGCCGCTGGCGATCGCGCGCTCGATGCGGGTGTAATCCTGGTAGACGACGCGCCCGGCGCCGATGTTCATATGCCCGACCTCGGAATTTCCCATCTGCGCGTCCGGCAATCCGACCCATTTTTCGGAGGCGTCGATGGTCGTATGCGGACAGGTGTTCCACAGAAAATTCCAGTGCGGCTTGCGTGCTTGGCAGATTGCATTGTCTTCGCATGCGTCGCGATGGCCGAAACCGTCGAGGATGATCAGCAAAACCCGCGTTACTGTCATGATTTCAGGGAAAATGTCTTGAATCGCCAATTCAAATGTATAATTTTAATGTATTTTTATATGCGGATAGTCCATGAATACTGCGGCC
>DASSON010000213.1:0-5469 GCA_035700525.1 Burkholderiales bacterium | reverse complement strand
AAGATTCTGCGCGACTGGGCGGCGCCGCTCGACATCATCAGCCCCGGCATCGCGATCAAGCAGTATCCGTGCTGCGGCAGCACGCATCCGGCGATCGACATGATGCTGAAGCTGGTGCGCGCGCACGATATAGACGCGGAGCGGATCGAGCGCATTGACGCATGGCTTCATGAACGGCGGCTCGAACATACCAATCGCCCCGATCCGCGCAGCGAACTCGACGCCAAGTTCAGCCTGCAGTATTGCCTGGCTCGGGCGGCGCTGGAACGCAAGGTTGTCATCGAGCACTTCCATCAGGAAAACGTGCACGATCCACGTGTCCGTGCGCTGCTGTCGCGCGTCCATGTCGCGCCTTATACCGACGCGCAGTTTCCGCCCGACAACCACTTCGGCGCCGAAGTGAAAATCACGCTGCGGGACGGCGAGACCTATTCCGCGAAAACAGAGCACGCTGACGGCCGCACGTCAGAGAATCCGTTGTCAGCCGATCAGTTGCGGGAAAAATTCACGAACTGCATGTCGCGCGCCGCGTCGCCCGACACCGCAACCCGGCTCTACGATGCGATCCAGCGCTTCGAGCAGATCGAAAGCGTGCGCGACCTGCTGGCCGGAATCTGATTGGTAAATCCGATGGTTACGGTACAGCGGATTATCTTGCATTGGGAGAACAGGCGGATTGGATACGGCGAAGCAATATGATGTGATCGTGGTCGGCAAAGGCAATGCCGCGCTGTGCGCGGCGCTGGCGGCACGCGAAACGGGTGCCAGCGTGGTGGTGCTGGAGTCTGCTTCGGCCGAGGATTCCGGCGGCAACAGCCGATTCGCCGGTGGTGTGATGCGTTTCGCGTTCGACGGCGTGGACGATCTGTGCAAGGTCACCGAATTGACGGCGGAAGAGATCTCCGGCAGCGACTTCGGCTCCTACACGACCGACCAGTACTTTGACGACCTGTTCCGGCTCACCCAGTTCCGCACCGATCCGACGCTGTCCGAGATACTGGTGACGAACAGCCTCGATACGATGGTGTGGCTGCGCGGCCAGGGCGTAAGATTCGTGCCCAACTACGGGCGGCAGTCAGGGCTGGTCGACGGCAAGCGCAAATTCTTCGGCGGACTGCCGATCGAGGTTAGCGGCGGCGGTGCCGGACTGGTCGAATTTCTCGACAAGGCGGCGGCAAAGGCCGGCATCGAGATTCGCTATGCGACGCGTGCGGTGAAACTCGTTTATGATGGCATGCGGGTAACGGGAGTCGCCATCAAGGATGCGAACGGCACGCATGACGTCATCGCCGGGGCGGTGGTACTGGCCTGCGGCGGTTTCGAGGCCAATCCGGAATGGCGCGCACGTTATCTGGGACCGGGATGGGAGCTGGCAAAAGTGCGCGGCACGCGTTTCAATGTCGGCGACGGACTGCGCATGGCGCTCGACATCGGCGCCGGTGCGCACGGCAACTGGTCGGGCTGCCATGCCACCGGCTGGGACCGCTACGCGCCGGAATTCGGCGATATCGCGGTCGGCGACCAGTTTCAGAAGCACAGCTATATATTCGGACTGCTGATCAATGCGGACGGACGCCGCTTCGTCGATGAGGGCGCGGACTTTCATTCGTTCACGTACGCGAAGTACGGAGCCGAAGTGCTGCGCCAGCCGGGACAGTTTGCGTGGCAGGTGTTCGACAGCAAGGTCACGGACCTGCTGCGTCCGGAATACCGCATGAAGTACGCGACGAAGGTCACCGCCGATACGCTGGAGGCGCTGGCGCAAAAGCTGGAAGGCGTGAATGCGGAAAGATTTCTGCGCACGGTGCGGGAGTACAACGCGGCGGTGCAGACCGACGTACCGTTCAATCACGTGATCAAGGACGGCAAATGCACGCACGGCATCGAGCCGCCGAAATCGAACTGGGCGAACGCAATCGATACGCCGCCGTTCGCCGCGTATGCGACGACCTGCGGCATCACGTTCACGTTCGGCGGCGTGCGCATCGCGCCGGATGCGCAGGTGCTCGACGTCACCGGCAGTCCGATTCCGGGGTTGTACGCGGCCGGCGAGATGGTCGGCGGATTGTTCTATTTCAACTACGCCAGCGGTACCGGACTGGTATCGGGCGCGGTATTCGGTAGAATCGCCGGCACTGCGGCTGCGAACGCATAGTTTTTGCGCAACGGGGTGACCCGGCGCACCAGGAGGGGGATGACGAAACCGGCGAGGTTGCGTCACCATCGTTGAAACATTCGATCGGATGGATACGTCGATGAAAAAATCATTGTTGAACGTCATTGCAACGAAGTGCCGTTGCCGGAGCGGAGTCGCGGCCGGTGCGGGTTGGGTTGCCGCCGGGCTGGCGGCATTGTTTTTGTCATTCGGCGCGATGGCGGCCGGTTACCCGAACAAAACGATCCGCCTCGTCGTGCCGTTTTCCCCGGGCGGATCGACCGATACCATCGGGCGGCTGGTCGCCGGCCAGTTATCGAAGCAACTCGGCCAGCCGGTCATCGTGGAGAATCGGCCCGGTGGCGGCACGGTGATCGGCATGCAGACCGTTCTGCGTGCCGATGCGGACGGCTACACGCTGTTGCTCGGCAGCGTTTCGACTGCCTCCGCATCGGCGCTGCATCCGAAAATGGGTTTTGAGCCGGACAAGGTGTTTACGCCAGTCACGATCCTGGCGCGCGGCGCTTATGTGCTCGGAGTCAATCCATCGTTTCCCGCCCATTCGGTCAAGGAGCTGATCGCGTATGCGAAAGCGCATCCGGGCAAAGTGAATTTCGCGTCCGCCGGTGTTGGTTCGACGACGCACCTGGCAGCCGAACTGTTCGAGGATTCGGCGCAAATCAACATCGTGCATGTCCCGTACAAGGGTGCCGGGCCTGCCGTCATCGCTGTCATGTCAGGACAGGTGCCGATGCTGTTTGGCGGCATCACCGAGATGCTGCCGCAGATCAAGGCCGGAAAACTGAGGGGACTGGCGGTTACGTCGGCGAAGCGTTCCGCGCTTGCTCCGAATCTGCCGACGATGGAGGAAGCCGGGCTTCCGGGATATGACGTAACCGGGTGGTACGCACTGCTGGTGCGCAGCGAAACACCGAAGGCGGTGATCACGACGCTGTACGATGCGACGAAGAAGGCGCTGCATTCGCCGTCGGTACTGGAGCAATTGGCTCACCATGGCGTCGAGGTCGGAGGCGACACGCCCGATGTCGCCGCGCATTTCTTCAAGTCCGAAGTGACGCGCTGGGGGACGGTGATTCGCAAGGCCGGAATCAAGACCGATTAAGAGGATTCCCGGAATTGGCGATAACGATCTACGGCATCAAAAACTGCGACACGATGAAAAAGGCGCGTGCGTGGCTGGATGATTACGGAGTCGCGTACGATTTCCACGATTACAAAACAGCCGGCATCGAGCGCAGCCGCCTTGAACGCTGGTGCTCGGAGCTCGGTTGGGAAGCGCTGTTGAACCGTGCCGGCACCACGTTTCGCAAGCTGCCGGATGCGGACAAGCAGGTATCGGATGCCGGCAGGGCGATGGCGTTGATGATCGCGCAGCCGTCGCTGATCAAGCGGCCGGTGCTGGATATCGAAGGGCGGCTGCTGGTCGGGTTCAAGCCCGACGTTTATGAAAGTGCGGTGGGCCGAAGGTGACCGGACCGACCTGAGCCGCGATGGACGATGAATCATTCATGCGCGAGGCGCTGCAACTTGCTCGTCGAGCATGGGATTCCGGTGAAGTGCCGGTGGGAGCGGTGGTGGTGCGCGATGGTGAGATCATCGGCCGCGGCTTCAACCGGCCGATCTTGTCTTCGGACCCAACCGCTCACGCCGAGATTATTGCAATGCGGGATGCTGCGCTGCGAATTGGCAATTACCGGCTTGCCGGGTGCGAATTGTTCGTGACGCTGGAGCCGTGTGCGATGTGCGCGGGGGCAATCATGCATGCCCGCATCCGGCGCCTCGTTTTCGGGACGTCGGACCCGAAAACAGGAGCCTGCGGTAGCGTCACTGATCTATTTTCCATGGCGCTTATCAATCATCATACGGAAGTTACATCAGGTTTATTATCAGACGATTGCGGAAACATCATCAAACGATTCTTCGAAGAAAAACGATCTGGAATAATAATTAATAATAAAGTTTAATTATAAAAAATATGTTTTTGAATAAAATATAAAATAATAACTGACATCAACTGTAAGTAGTTCGCTCCAATCCGTGCCGCGAGGGGCGCACCGCACTCCGCACGCACTTTCTCACCACAGCACACCCAAGAACGCAGATTCCGGCAAGCCGGCCGCGCGCCATATCGCAGCGTGACGGGAATTTTTTTATTGTGCGATGCGTTAAAAGGCGCTAAATTGGGGCACTTTTTGTGCGCCGCAAAGGGGCACATTTCTTTCAATAAAGCAGTCCGGAAAGGAAATCTATGAGACTGGCTGACAAAGTTGCGATCATCACGGGGGGCGGTAGCGGCATCGGACAGGCGACCGCTATCAAGTTTGCGCTCGAAGGTGCGAAAGTCGTGGTCGGCGATCTGGCGATCGAGCGTGCCGATGAAACGGTACGGAAAATCACGGAAGACGGTGGCGAGGCGATGGCCGTCCGGGTCGACGTTCGCGACAAGGCGAGCATTGTGCAGATGGTCGAGGCGGTGATCGCCAAATATGGCCGCATCGACTGCCTGGTGAACAACGCCGGGATCGTCCAGGACAGCACGCTGAAAAACATGACCGACGATCAGTTCGATAACGTGATCGACGTCAATCTGAAGGGCGTTTACAACTGCACCAGGGCGGTCGTGAACATCATGCTGCAGCAGAACTCGGGCGTGATCCTCAACACCTCGTCGATCGTCGGACTCTACGGCAATTTCGGCCAAACCAACTATGCTGCGGCCAAGTTCGGCGTGATCGGCATGGTCAAGACCTGGGCGCGCGAGCTCGGGCGCAAAGGCATCCGTTCCAACGCGGTCTGTCCCGGCTTCGTCTCCACGCCGATTCTGGGCAAGATTCCGGAGAAGGTCCTGAGCGCGCTCGAAGAGCGCGTGCCGCTCGGCCGGCTGGCGCGACCGGAAGAAGTCGCGAATGCGTTTGCTTTTCTGGCTTCGGACGAGGCCAGCTACATCAACGGTGCCGTGCTCGAAGTCAGTGGCGGGCTGACGCTGTAAACGGCCGGGGACCTGTCGGGATTGCCGGCACGCCATGCAATGGCCTGCCGCCGGTAAATTACCGTCCTTTCAGCAGCTCGCGGATTTTCGGTGCATCCGGTTCCCGCACCACGCCGGCCTCGGTAATCAGTGCCGACACCAGTTCCGCCGGCGTTACGTCGAATACCGGATTGCGCACGGCCACGTCAGCCGCCCAGCGCGTGTTGCCGTAGCCGAGCACCTCGGCCGCGGCGCGTTCCTCGACGGTGATATCCTTGCCGGTTACCGTGTCCGGGTCGATCGTCGACAGCGGGCACGCGACGTA
>DASSON010000212.1:0-3410 GCA_035700525.1 Burkholderiales bacterium | reverse complement strand
GGCTGGTGCGCCGTGAGCGGGCGGCAGCGAACTGATTTCGCGTCAACCGGGCGGGTGGCACATCAGCCAGCGCACCGCGAACACCCCTATATTGCAAGACCTGGCGCTAATTCACGGCGCAATCATTTTCGCGCGTATCGCACGGACAAAGTTGGGAAGCGGACAAGTGCCGTCCCACTGCGCGTCACGACAACCGGGCAGCCGGATATATTGGTAATCGGGCGGATTGGCGGCGTCGAGCGGCGTCAGCTGGCGCAGCTGATACATGCTTTGTCCCTGATAAAACAGGCGCGCGAAAGCGTGCCCGGCGGCGTCCCGCAGCAGTTCGAATCCCACCGCATCGTCCGGAGCCACGTCATCGGTGGGATAACTCGATGAGGTCCAGTGAATATTGAGCATGCCGCCGACGTCGGCGATGTTCGAATCATGCCCGAGCAGCAGCGTTACTTTCGATCCATTGCCGCCTTTGCCCTGAAGCGCCGCCAGCATGCGCTTCATCAGCAGGGCTGCGCGGCGCGCGGCGATATAGTGCGTGCGGTTCAGTATCCTGAACTTTCCGTTGGGCCGCACGCTCAGCATCACGCCGATGTCGCGTGGCGACACCCGTCCCCACCCCACGTCCTTCATCGGCATTCCGTCCAGATATTCGAGCAGAATCGTCTCCGCTCCGGTGTTGCCGATTGCGAGCGGCCCGGTCAGCTTCGGACGCGCCCCTTTTTTCGTGGCATCCAGTGCGGACGGAATGCCGGCAAGGGTGCATCCGGCATCGCGCCCGGCGTCTTCGCACACGGCCCGCGAGCAGCAGCCGGCCACCTTTCCGAACAAATCCAGTACGGCGCGATTGTTCTTCACCACGCCCTCAAGGCCGGCGCGGCCCAATCGCGCCAGGATCGCCGCCTTCGCAGCGCGCGCGTCAAACGGCACTTTTTTACCCAGCGGCTTGAACAACGCATCATGCTTGCCTTGCGGCTTGTGCTTCACCGCGATGTCGCAGCCGGGTGCAAAACCGTCGAGCCAGGATTGCGCGCTGTTGATCGTGCGCTGATCGGAGTCTGCCCGTGCCGCCACCGCGCCATCGGCCGGACAGCCGGTGGCCGCGACAAGGCCGTGCGCGGCGAACGCCGCACGATCGTACTGGCCCAGCAGTACCAGCCCCTGCGCCCCGTGCGGCGTCAGATACCCGGCGGGCACCGGCCATTGCGACCACGGGTCCGCGGCAATTCCCGGCGCAACAACCGGATTCCTGAGCGGCGAACGGACGCCGTGACGCATCAGCATCACCACACGCTCAAGACGCAGTTTGCCCACCGGCTGCACCTTCTGGTGCTGGGCGGCGAAAGCCGACACCGCAATCGACAGCAGCACGGCGGCCATGACAAAACCGCTCAAAGCCTTAAAATGCAGCGGAAATCTGTACCGCATATGACGGCGGGGACATTTTCGATCCATCGGCGCGCACCACCTGGACTCGCAATACCGCAACCATCATTATACGAAACATGACAGTCAACCCTCGGAACGGCTCCGTTGCCGGCAGCGCCATCATGGCACTGCGCAGCAACGAGGTCATGGTACGCAACCGCTTCGGACAACAGCTCATCGTCAACAAGGCGGTCGCGTCGTCGTTCCGCCGGCACGGCTGCTTCGACTGGCTGGGGCTGTCATGCATCGACAAGATTCTGAGTGCGCTCGAGCAGCCGGTCGCGCTGGACATCGGTGCCAACATCGGCAATCACACTGTCGTGATGGCGCGACATTGCGCCAGGGTCCTGGCGTTCGAGCCGCAACTGAAGACAGGGATCCGGCTCGCCGACAACGTTCGGCTGAACGGCCTGGAGAACGTCGAGCTGTACGACTTCGGTCTGTCCGACCGCGACGAGGAAATACCGCTGTTCATCGACCCGGTCGAGAATTCCGGGTCCACCACTTTTTGCCGGCCGCTCGCGGTCGCCGGCTGCCGCGAAGTCCGATGCCGGACGCGCATCGGCGATCAGCTGCTGCAGTCCCTGAACGTCGGACGCATCGATCTCGTCAAGATCGACGTCGAAGGATTCGAGGCCGCGGCACTGGCCGGACTTCGTCATACGCTGCTGACCAGCCGTCCCATCGTCTTCTCGGAATGGAACAACAGCGAAACCCGGTCATCGTTCGCGGCATTGCGGCTGTTTGACGAAATTTTTTCCGGATGGTCGTTGCTGGCGATCCACAGCTCGCATTCGAAGCTGTTCTTCCGGAATACCGCCGCCGGCCGGATGTCCCGGCTGTTTCACAAGATGACCCGCCCGCGCACGGCGGTGCTGTCGGCATTCGACGCCGCGCTGGATTATTCGAACGTGATTTTCTGTCCGCCCGAAAAGCTGCATCTCCTGCAGCGTTCCTGAGTGGAAAAACCACCACCCCTCCCGCTTCGCTCCTTCCCCTCCTTAAGAACAGGAGGGGATAAAAAAACGAAGCGGTGACCGGGCACTGGTGTTCTCCCCGCCTTATCGAGGCGGGGAGCCCGCGAAGGCGGGCGGGGGCGGTGAGCGGCGCTTGGAAAATTGACGGCCGTTTCATTCACGAAAAGCCCCACCACCTCTTCCGCTGCGCTCCCTCTCCTCCTTAAAAACAGGAGGAGAAAAAATCGCGGGAGGACAACGCTCGAAATTTCCCCGCCTTATTGAGGCGGGGAGCCCGCGAAGGCGGGCGGGGGCGGTGGGCGGTGCTTGGAAAATTGACGGCCGTTTCATTCATGAAAAGCCCACCACCTCTTCGGCTTCGCTTCCTCTCCTCCTCATCCGAGGAGGAGAGAAAAAACTGCGGGCGGATAGCGCCCCAACTCTCCCCGCACCTGGCATATGCAACAGTTGTTGCACAATCTCCCCCATTTAGCTACAGTCATTGCAGAACGAACTCGGCGCTTCCCCAAGTTTCAACCCACATGCACCGACCAGAATGATTCTGCAGGAGCTGCTGGAGCGGAATAGCGACCAGCTCACGCGCACCGATCGCAAGCTGGCGAGCGTGCTGCTCGCGCATCCGCGCGATTCGGTATTCCTTTCCACCAATGAGATCGCCGAGCGCGCGGCCGTTCATCCGGCATCCGCTGTGCGGCTGGCGCGCAAGCTCGGGTTTGCCGGTTATCCGGCGCTGAGGTCGGCGCTGCAGATGGAGTTGTTCAACGAGACTGCGGCCGCGGAACGGGTACGCCGGCGCATCGAGCATCTGGGAAAAGGCGAGGTGCTCAAGGCCTTCGTCCAAAGCGAGATCCGGGCGTTGTCGCTGTTGCCGGAGCGGGTGGATGACAAACGCATCATCGCCGCCGCCCGCGCCATCGTACGCGCCCGCACCGTGTTTTTATTCGGGACCGGGCACGCCGAAACGCTGGCCCGCCTGCTCGAAATTCGGCTGGCGCGCGGCGGCTACGATGC
>DASSON010000211.1:0-3610 GCA_035700525.1 Burkholderiales bacterium | reverse complement strand
ACCGGCCAGACCTGCGTGTGCGCCAACCGCATTTTCGTGCAGGACAGCGTTTATGACGCGTTCGCGAAAAAGCTGACCGAAAAGGTGAACGCGATGAAGGTTGGCAGCGGACTGGAGGCGGGTGTCACGCAGGGGCCGCTGATCGACATGAACGCGGTGAAGAAAGTCGAGGAACACGTCGCCGATGCGCTGCAGAAGGGCGCCAAGGTGCTGACCGGCGGCAAGCGCCACGCGAAAGGCGGGACGTTCTTCGAGCCGACGATTCTGGCCGAGGTGACGCCGAAGATGAAGGTGACGAACGAGGAAACCTTCGGGCCGGTGGCACCGCTGTACCGCTTCAAGGCCGAGAACGAGCTGATCGGACTTGCGAACGACACACCGTACGGGTTGGCGGCGTATTTCTACAGCCGCGACATCGGGCGCATCTGGCGCGTCGCCGAAGCGCTGGAATACGGCATTGTCGGCATCAACACCGGCATCATCTCGACCGAAGTGGCGCCGTTCGGCGGCATCAAGGAATCCGGTATCGGCCGCGAAGGCTCGAAGTACGGGATCGAGGAATTCCTCGAGGTGAAATACCTCTGCATGGGCGGGATAGACAAGTAAAAACGGGATTGGGACTGGGGATTAGTGAACGGTTGAGACTTTCGTCCCGACCTCAATCCTCAATCCCGATCCTCAATCCTGTTTTTGACGATGCACATTCTCGGTCTCGATCACGTCGTGTTGCGCGTGCAGGAAATGAATCGCGTGATGCGTTTTTACCGCGACGTGCTGGGATGCAGTGTCGAACGGGTGCGGGACGATCTCGGCCTGGTGCAGTTGCGTGCCGGCCAGTCGCTGATCGACCTGGTGGCGGTCGATGGTGAAATCGGGCGGAAAGGCGGCAGGGCGCCCGGCACGAAAGGCCACAACATGGACCATCTGTGCCTGCGCATCGAGCCGTTCGATCAGGCGGCGCTGACCGCGCACCTGATCGGCCACGGCGTTCTTCCGGGAGAGGTCGGCATGCGTTACGGTGCCGACGGCTTTGGCCAATCGGTTTACATCAGTGACCCGGAAGGCAACGTCGTCGAGCTGAAGGGACCGCCCGATTCCGGCTACCGGGAACGCCCGGCCTGAAAAAACGGCGCCAGCGGCGCCGTTTTTCGTTGTGAACCGGAATTTGATCCGCTTACTGTATTTTCGCTTTTTCGCGCAGGTCCGCCATCGCCTTGTTGATGACTTGCTGCTGCGCTTCGTGCTCCAGCGCCGGCCGCATTTTTTCGAATGAGGGCGCATGATAGGGCCGTTCGCCATCAAGCCGGATCACGTGCCATCCGAAGGGGGAATGTACCGGCGTGTCGGCGACTTCGCCCTTTTTCATCTTTTCCAGGGCATCGGCAAACGGCTTCACGAAACGGCCAATCGGCTGCCAGCCGAGATCGCCGCCACGCGCGCGCGACGCCGGATCCAGCGATTTCTGGTCGGCCAGCCTTTCAAATTTCGCTCCCTTCTTCAACTGTGCAATGATGCTGTTGGCTTCGCTTTCGCTTTTCACGAGAATCTGGTGCACGTGATATTCCCGGGTGCCCATCGCCTGCTTGAACTGGGCGTAGTCCTTGCGCAACTCGGCGGTTGACGGCGGATTCTTCTTCAGAATGTCATCGATATAGGCATTGACCAGCACCTGCTCGCGTGCCAGATCCATCTGCACCCGCACATCGCGCTGCTTGTCGAGCCCCAGCTTGACTGCCTGCTGGCGCACCAGTTCGCGGTTGATCATCGTGTTGCGAATCGCTTCCCGTAACTGCGGCGAGTCCTGCCGGCCGTGTTCGGTCTGCTCCTTTACCAGAAAATCGAGGCGCGATTCCGGAATGGCGGTGCCGTTGACCGTGGCGGCCGTATCCGCCGAGAACGCCGGCGTTACGGCAAACGTCCCGACCAGCGCCATCAGCAGTGCCGGGAGAAAGTACTTCGGTCGCATAGATGTCCCTTGACAGGTTGAAAGAAGTTAGCGCGGTGTCGCCGCGATCTGTTGCTCATCGGGCGTCTGCGCGTTGATCGACAATGCATGAATACCATTCTGCATCAGATCGCCGAGCGCAGCATAGACCATGCGATGCCGCAGTTGTACGGCTTTTCCGTCGAACTGCCGCGACACGATCGCGACGCGGAAATGGCCGCCGCTCTTCGCGCCCTCGTGCCCGGCATGTTTGCGGCTCTCGTCCGCAATGTCGAGCGACAGCGGCGCAAGCGGCTGCAGCCGGCTGCGTATCTGCTCGGTCATGTCCATTACGGCAGTGCCTTGTTGAACGGCTTGACCACGACTTTGGCGTAAACGCCGGCGGCGGCGTAGGGATCGGCGTCGGCCCAGGTTTGCGCCGCTTCGAGCGAGGGAAATTCGGCGACGATCAGGCTGCCGGAAAATCCCGCGCTGCCCGGGTCCGGACTGTCGATGGCCGGGCACGGACCGGCCAGTATCAGCCGGCCCGCTTCCTGCAGATCGGTGAGCCGTTTCAGGTGGGCCGGCCGCGCCGCGCGCCGCCGCTCCAGTGAGGTCGGCGTATCTTCTCCGACAATCATGTACAGCATCATTCGTTCCTTTTGTCTTCGACGTGTTTCGACAGCATCGCCGCCTGCAGGATGACGAACACCACCATCAATCCGATGCCTCCGAACAACTTGAAATCCACCCAGGTGTTTGTGGAATAGTTGAAGGCGACGTAGAGATTGAGAATGCCCATCAGCGAAAAAAAGCCGATCCACATTCCGAGCAGCTTGCGCCATACCGGATCAGGCAGACTTACCTGCGATTCCATCATGGTGCGGATCAGGTTCTTGCGAAACAGGATGGCTCCGCCCAGCAGGGTGCCCGAAAACAGCCAGTAGAGTACCGTCGGCTTCCACTTGATGAAGGTTTCGTCGTGCAGCAGCAGCGTCGCGCCGCCGAACACGACAATGACGGCCAGACTCACCCACAGCATCTTGTCGACGCTGCCCTTGCGCCACCAGACCCAGCCGATCTGCACGAAGGTGGCCGCGATCGCCACGGCTGTCGCGAAATAAATGCCGTGGATCTTGAACGCAACAAAGAACAGGATGATCGGAAACGCGTCAAACAGGAATTTCATCGGACCGGGTTATCTGTATGCGCAGTGCGGACGAGTTGCGGCGGCGGGCGGAGGCGGCCGGCGAGTCGATGGCATCGGCCGCGGCCGGCGGGCAGGGGCACGAACGGCAGACGGCGCGCTTGCGCCGGATCTTGCACAGGCCGTGCGATGCGTCGGATGGGTGCTGCCAGTCAACAACCTCGCTGATTCGCCGTAACGGTTTGAGCTGAGGCGATATTATGTAGGTTCGACCGTTGCCTGTCCATTTTCACCGCCGGGCGGCGGTGCAGGCAGGATAGGGAATCGGGGATCAGGATTCGGAGAAATAATACGGCGTGCGAAATGCGCCGGTAGCTTTCCCCAATCCCGAATCCTCCGATCCCGTTTCTACGCCGCGATCAGTTCGCGCAGCACGAACGGCAGAATGCCGCCGTGCACGTAGTAATCGACTTCAATCGGCGTATCAATGCGCAGCAGCAGCGGCACGCGCTCTTCGCTGCCGTTCTTGCGGTGGATCA
>DASSON010000210.1:0-4553 GCA_035700525.1 Burkholderiales bacterium | reverse complement strand
CCGTCACGCGCCTGTTGCGTAATGACGGCTTCCGGTTGCGGCGTATTCGCCGGCAGCGGCTGATCCTCGATCATGATTCGGAGGCTCTTCGTCGCGTGCGCCCGCCCGCAATGCTTTTCGATCAGGTGTGCAGCGAGGTGCACGACGCTGGTGCCGCCGGCGCAGGTCAGCCGGTCGCGATCGGCGATGAACATGCGGTTGCTGATCAGGCGCAGCCCGGGAAATTCATGGATGAAATCGTCGCGATGGTACCAGCTCACGCATGCGACGTAGCCGTCGAGCAGCCCGGCGCGTGCCAGCACGAAGGATCCGGTGCACAATCCCGCGAGCGCCACCCCAGCCTTCGCGGCGGCGCGCAGGAATGCATAGGTTTCCGCCGGCACTTTCTGTCCGCCATGCAACAGCCCGCCGACCACGATGATGTAATCGAAGCGTTGCGGATTTTCCATCCGCTCAAGCGGCATCACCGGCGCGCCGCAACTCGACTGGATCGCCGTGCCTGGCGTGCCGAGAATCGTCCATTCGCAGTTGATTTGCTGGCTTCGGTCGCCTTCATCCGCAGCCAGCCGCAACGCATCGACGAATCCGGCGAATGCCGTCAGCGTGAAGCGGGGTGTCAGAACGAATCCGACCTTCAATCCGGACGTGGGCCGGCTGTCGGCCACGGAAGTAGCGCTCGACTGCGGCGCGATTTGTCTGGTGGTCATCGTGGCGTCTCCACCTCTACAGAAAAACATTTGACGGATACGTTACACATTGTGTCGTAAAAAGGAAAGTCTCCCTACTAACTGACAGGTAGCATTTGTCCAATGGCCATTAGCGTATTCGACCTGTTCAAGATCGGTATCGGTCCTTCCAGTTCCCACACCGTGGGACCGATGCGTGCAGCGCTGCTGTTCGCTGGGGCGCTGCGCGACCGCGGGCTGCTGACGCAGACCGCCGCCATCAGGGCCGAGCTGTTCGGGTCGCTCGGCGCCACCGGCAAGGGGCACGGCAGCGACAAGGCGGTGCTGCTGGGTCTCGAAGGCGAAGCGCCGGACGTGATCGATCCGGATTCGATCGAAACCCGCCTCGCCCGCATACGCGAACAGAAAGCGCTGACGATCCTGGGCGTTCACAGAATCGAATTCATCGAAGGCCAGCACCTGGTCTTTCACCGGCGCCGTTCGCTGCCGTATCACCCGAACGGCCTCTGCTTCACCGCGTACGACGCGGGCGGCACTGAGCTCCACCGCAAAATTTACTATTCGGTCGGCGGCGGTTTTGTCGTCAACGAGGAAGCTGCCGGCGCGGACCGCATCCGCGAAGACGACACCCGATTGCCGTTCCCATTCAAAAGCGGCGCCGATGTGTTGCGGCTATGCCGTGAAAGCGGCCATCCGATCAGCCGCATCATGCTGGAAAACGAAAAATCCTGGCGCACCGAAGAGCAGATCAGGGACGGGCTGTTGCAGATCTGGCGCGTGATGCAGGATTGCGTGCGGCGCGGCTGCGAGCGCGACGGCATCCTGCCCGGCGGGCTCAAGGTCAGGCGGCGGGCGGCGGAGCTGGCGCGCAAGCTGGGCGCGGTGCCCGACAGCGAATTGAACGATCCGCTTGCGGTCATCGATCGCGTCAATCTGTATGCACTGGCGGTCAATGAAGAAAACGCGGCCGGCGGGCGGGTGGTGACGGCGCCGACCAATGGTGCTGCCGGCATCATCCCGGCGGTGCTTCATTATTATTCTCGCTTCACGCCGGGCGCCGGCGACGATGGCGTGATCCGCTTCCTGCTGACCGCCGCGGCGATCGGCGTGCTGTACAAGGAAAACGCATCAATTTCGGGTGCCGAAGTCGGCTGCCAGGGCGAGGTCGGTGTCGCCTGCTCGATGGCTGCCGGCGCGCTGGCGGAAGTGCTCGGCGGCACGCCGGAACAGGTCGAGAACGCCGCCGAAATAGGCATGGAACACAACCTCGGACTGACCTGCGATCCGATCGGCGGCCTGGTGCAGGTGCCGTGCATCGAGCGCAACGCGATGGGCGCGGTCAAGGCGATCAACGCCGCGCGCATGGCATTGCGCGGCGACGGCACGCATTTCGTGTCGCTGGACAAGGTGATCCGGACGATGCGCGAGACCGGCGCTGACATGAAGCTCAAGTACAAGGAAACGGCGCGCGGCGGCCTCGCCGTGAACGTGATCGAGTGCTGATGATGGACAGATACTCGATATTCAGCCTAGTCCGGAACGCCGTAAGCCACCATGAGAAATGGCAAGCGGCGTGGCGCAGTCCCGAGCCGAGACGGAAATACGACGTGATCATCGTCGGCGGCGGCGGGCACGGTCTGGCGACCGCATATTATCTGGCGAAGGAGCACGGCATTACCAATGTCGCCGTGCTGGAAAAGGGCTGGATCGGCGGCGGCAATACCGGTCGCAACACCACCATCGTGCGCTCCAACTACCTGTGGGACGAGGCGGCCCACTTGTACGAGAAATCGCTGAAACTGTGGGAAGGGCTGTCGCGTGATCTCAATTACAACGTGATGTTCAGCCCGCGCGGCGTGCTCAATCTCGGCCATACGCTGCAGGACATGCGCGACATCGCGCGCCGTGTCAACGCCAACCGGCTGAACGGCATCGACGGCGAAGTGCTGACCGCGGCGCAGGTGAAGGCAATGGTGCCGATCATCAACACGTCCCCGGCTGCGCGTTATCCGATTCTCGGTGCATCGCTACAGCGGCGCGGTGGCGTCGCGCGCCACGACGCGGTGGCGTGGGGTTTCGCGCGCGGCGCCGACGCGCGCGGTGTCGACATCGTCCAGAACTGCGAGGTGACCGGCATCCGCCGCGACGGCGGGCACGTGACCGGCGTCGAGACTACGCGCGGTTTCATCAGCGCGAGGAAAATCGGCGTCGTGACGGCCGGGAATTCGAGCGTGCTGGCGGCGATGGCCGGGCTGCGGTTTCCGATCGAAAGTCATCCGCTGCAGGCGTTCGTATCGGAGCCGGTCAAACCGGTGTTGCACACCGTGGTGATGTCCAACGCGGTGCACGGCTACATCAGCCAGAGTGACAAGGGCGACCTGGTGGTCGGCGCCGGCATCGACGCCTATACCGGCTATGGCCAGCGCGGCAGCTTTCCGGTGATCGAACATGCTGTCCAGGCGATCCTGGAACTGTTTCCGCTCTTTAGCCGGGTGCGCATGAACCGTCAGTGGGGCGGCATCGTCGATGTCTGCCCCGATGCCTGTCCGATCATCGGGCTGACGCCGGTCAAGGGGCTTTACTTCAACTGCGGCTGGGGTACCGGAGGCTTCAAGGCGACGCCGGGCTCGGGCTGGGTGTTCGCGCACACCATCGCGCAGGACCGGCCGCACCGGCTCAATGCCCCGTTTTCTCTGGAACGCTTCGCCACCGGCCACCTCGTCGATGAGCATGGTGCGGCTGGCGTCGCGCACTAACGTCGGGATGATCACGCGATGCTGCAGATAACCTGCCCATGGTGCGGTCCGCGCGACGAAACCGAATTCTCCTATGGTGGCGAGGCTCACATCGTGCGCCCGAACGAGCCGGACGCGCTGACCGACGAGCAATGGGCCGACTATCTGTTCATGCGCACGAATCCGCGCGGCCGGCACCTGGAGCAATGGGTGCACAGCGCAGGTTGCCGCCGCTGGTTCAATGTTGAGCGCGATACCGTTAGCTATCGCATCGGCGCAGTCTACAGACCGGGCGAAGCTCCGCCTGAAAGAAAGCAATGAACCAGACCAACCGGCTGCAACAGGGTGGGCGCATCGACCGCACGAAACCGCTGAGTTTTACGTTCAATGGCAAGCGTTATCAGGGTTGCCATGGAGACACGGTAGCGTCGGCGCTGCTGGCGAACGGCGTGGTGCTGACGGGGCGCAGCTGGAAGTATCGGCGGCCGCGCGGCATCGTCGGCTGCGGTGCCGAAGAGCCCAACGCTCTGCTGCAGCTCGAGCGCGGCGCCCGCACCGTGCCCAATGTGCGCGCCACCGAGGTCGAATTGTATGACGGACTCGTCGCGAGCAGCGTCAACAGCCGGCCGGATGCGGCGTTGACCGCGCGCCTGTTTCCGCGCCTGATGCCTGCCGGCTTTTACTACAAGACGTTCATGTGGCCGCAGCGCATGTGGATGAAGTACGAGCATTTCATCCGCAACGCGTCCGGTCTCGGCGAGTCTCCGGACCAGCCCGATCCGGACTATTACGACAGAATGCACGCGCATTGCGATGTGCTGGTGGTCGGTGCCGGGCCGGCTGGCCTGGCAGCCGCGCTGGCGGCAGGCAGAACAGGGGCGCGGGTGATCGTGGCGGACGAGCAGAGCGAATTTGGCGGCAGCCTGCTTGACAGCCGCGACACCATCGACGGAAGGTCGGCCGCAGCGTGGGTTGCAGAAACGGTCGCGGAGCTGGCGGGCATGGACGAAGTGCGGATGCTCCGGCGCGCCACCGCCTTCGGCTATCACGACCAGAATTTCATCACAATCGATCAGCGCTTGACGGATCATCTGCCGACCGGCGCGCGCCACGGGCCGCGCGACCGGGTGTG
>DASSON010000209.1:0-18192 GCA_035700525.1 Burkholderiales bacterium | reverse complement strand
CGGTGTGACCCTGTTCGGACTCGCCTACACCCCGCTGTTCTATGTATTGATTCGCGCCCTGGTGGAACGCCGCGAAGCGCGCGGGCGCGCGCGGGCCGACGAACGGCTGCTGCTGGAAGGAAAATGAGATGATTTTGCCTTTTCGAAGTGCCGCGCTGATCGCTGCGCTCGCGCTCGCGGGTTGCGCCGCGGTGGGACCGAACTACAAGGCGCCGACCCTGCCGGTGCCGAAGCTGCAAGGCGTGGATGCGGCGCGCGAAAGCAGCGCCAATTTTCAGGCCGCCTGGTGGAAACAGTTTGGCGACCCGACGCTGGATGCGCTGATTCAGCGTGCGGTGCCGGGCAATCTCGATCTACACGTCGCGCTGGCGCGCCTGCATGAGTCGCGGGCCATGCTGGGCGGTGCCCAATCGCAGTACTGGCCGAGTGTCGGTGCGGGTATGAGCTACACGCGCAGTGACGAACAGCAGCCCGGCTTCAGTACCCGGCGCCAGGTTATCAGTACCTACCGGGCGGGTTTCGATGCCAGTTGGGAACTCGACCTGTTCGGCGGGGTGCGCCGCTCGGTGGAGGCGGCGCGCGCGGATCTCGGCGCCAGCAAAGCTGCGCTGCAGGGTGCGCAGGTGAGCCTGTTTGCCGAAGTGGCACGCAATTACTTCGCGCTGCGTGGTACCCAGCAGCAAGCGCTCATCACGCGGCGCAACATCGCCAATCTGCGGGACACGCTCAAGGTCATCCGCACCCGTGCCGAGGTCGGTACCGCATCCGACCAGGACGTGGCTAGTGCCAGCGCCCAATTGAGTGCAGTGGAGGCGCAACTGCCATTGCTGGTGGTGCAGCAGCAGGAGGAAGAAAACCGCCTGGCGGTATTGTTGGGCGAGGAGCCCGGTTCCTTGTCAGTCGACGTCTCGCCAAAAACCTTCAAACCCATCGATGCCGTGATACCGATGGGCGCAGCGGGCGACATCCTGGCGCGGCGCCCGGACGTACGCGTCGCTGAACGCGAGTACGCCGCGACCACCGCACGCATCGGCGTGGCCAAGGCAGACTTCTTTCCCCACATCTCGTTGGGAGGCTTCCTTGGATTTCTTGCCGGCCGCAGCAACGACTTCGGCGGTCCGTCGACGCGCGCGTGGTTGCTGATGCCGAGCATCACCTGGGATGGCCTCAACGTGCAGCGCGTGCGTGCCAACCTGCACGTTGCCGAAGCACGCGCCGATGAAGCCGAGGCGAACTATCAGCGCACCGTGCTTGAGGCGATCGAGGACGTCGACAACGCGGTGGTGGGCTACAACCAGCAGCACGCACGGGTGAAGAAGCTGATCGCGCAGGTGCGGCAAAGCAGGCGCGCCGCAAAACTCGCGAAGATTCGCTACGTGCAGGGCGCGACGGGGTATCTCGAACTGCTTGATGCCGAGCGCGTGCAGCTTGCGGCAGAGGACGCATTGGCTGAAGGCGAAGCCGCGATCGATACCCGCGCCGTCGCGCTATACAAGGCCCTGGGTGGGGGCTGGAAAGCCTGCGGCGACGCGCAGTGCAGCGACCTTGCCCAGGGTGGGGCATCCGGGACGCATGGGTAGCTTTACGTGATCGGGCAGGCGGCGTGGCTTGACCGCAACGTACGCGCGTTCGGCGAAGGAACCAGCACTCAAAGTGCGCGTATTTCGCGATTGGCTGCCGGAGCTGGCGCGGGACGCTGGCGGTTGACTTTGAACCGTTCGACGTGATCATCGGCAGTCGCAGGAAACTACACCGCAGAGTTTCTTCCGACCCGGAGTCGCAGCGTTGCGCAATCCGCTTCATCGGCGGCCGCGTCTCCAGCGGCAATCGCCGCGCCTCGTCCACGCGCAATCGTTCCTCCGCGTGCACCGGAGTCATGCCGGCCGCCTTGCGACAGCGCGGGCCGAAATTGCGCGCGCATCGCAGCCTGCTCCGCGAAGATCGGCAAGGAAGATCCTGCGCCAAGTGCGCGGTCGCGCAAGCCCGAATCTTTTCACCAACGCGAGCGCCAGATCGATGCCAGAGGCCACGCCGTCCCATGTCCAGACCGCGCCACCACGCACTAAAATCGGATCGGATTCGACACACTTGCCTTGGGGTATGTGCGAGCCAGCGTGCCATGCTCGAGGATGTGGCGCGTCAGGTCGAGATACTGGCGCATCGTTTTTGAATCCAGAGCAAAAGGCGCAGGCTTGAGTCACCGCGTGCCGCACGGCAACCGCGGGCAGTCCGTACATCGATTTGCTATGCTTGCCGTCCCGGCGTCGAGCGGAGGCCGGCGCCTTGTGGCACGCCGGGTGCTTGACGCCGGACAAGTGTGCCATAAAAATATCGGCACAAAACAAATACAACGGAAGGGAGAGGGATGAGCGGCGACAGCGGACAGTTCGCGCTGCTGCGCGAGCGGCGATTCCTGCCGTTTTTTCTGACCCAGCTGCTCGGCGCGTTCAATGACAATGTCTACAAGAACGCGCTGGTGATCGTGCTCGCCTACCATGCCGCGGCATGGTCGATCGCCGATTCGAACACGCTGATCAATCTCAGCGCCGGATTGTTCATTCTGCCATTCTTTCTGTTTTCGGCGACGGCCGGGCAGCTTGCTGACAAGTACGAAAAATCGCGCCTGATCCGTCTCGTCAAGCTGCTGGAAATCATCATCATGATATGTGGCGCCACCGGTTTGGCGCTGCACAGCCTGACGCTGCTGCTGGCGGCACTGATGCTGCTGGGATTGCACTCGACGCTGTTCGGGCCGGTGAAATATGCGATTCTGCCGCAGACCCTGAGTCGGGAGGAACTGGTCGGCGGCAATGGTGTGGTGGAAGGCGGCACTTTTCTGGCGATCCTGCTGGGAACCATTACCGGCGGCCTGCTGGCGAGCCTGGCGCACGGAACGCTGTGGGTGTCGGCGACCGCCATTGCGGTGGCGGTGCTGGGCTATCTCGCGAGCCGCTGGATCCCGGCGGTACCGGCGCCCGCGCCGCAGCTTCGAATCAACTGGAATCCGGTCACCGCGACCTGGGACAACCTGCGTTTTGCCCGCGGCAACCGCACCGTATTCCTGTCGATTCTCGGCATTTCGTGGTTCTGGTTTTACGGCGCGATTTTTCTGTCGCAGTTTCCGAACTATAGCCGTGTCTATCTCGGCGGCTCCGAGCATGTCGTAACATTGCTGCTGGCGCTGTTCTCGATCGGTATTGGCACCGGCTCTCTGCTGTGCGAGCGGCTGTCGGGAAGCAAGGTCGAGATCGGGCTGGTGCCGTTCGGTTCGATCGGCCTCACACTGTTTGCGCTGGACCTGTATTTCGCGTCACCTGGCGCCGCGCAGCACGGCGCCGTTGGTGTGTTCGACTTTTTGCAACAGCCGGGCAGCTGGCGCATCTGTGTCGATCTCGTTCTGATCGGCGTCTTCGGCGGCTTCTATGGAGTGCCGCTGTACGCGCTGATCCAGAGCCGCAGCGATCCCGCACACCAGTCGCGCATCATCGCCTGCAACAACATCATGAACGCGCTGTTCATGGTAGTCGCCGCGGTGCTGGCGATCGTCCTGCTGAAGGCCGGAGCCACGATCCCGCAGGTGTTTCTGATTACGGCCCTGCTGAACGGCGCGGTGGCGGTCTACATCTACACGCTGGTGCCGGAATTCCTGATGCGCTTCCTGGCGTGGCTGCTGGTGCACTCGATCTACCGCGTCAGCAAAGAAGGGCTGGAACACATTCCGGAAAACGGCCCTGCGGTGCTGGTGTGCAACCACGTCAGCTTCGTCGACGCGCTGATCATCGCCGCGGCTTGTCCGCGACCGATTCGCTTCGTGATGGACCACGCAATTTTCCGCATTCCTGTGCTCAATTTCATTTTCCGCGCCGGCCGGGCAATCCCGATCGCGTCAGCCGGGGAGGATCCGGTGCTACTCGAAAAGGCATACGACGAAATCGCGCAGGCGCTGCGGCAGGGCGATCTGATCGGCATTTTCCCCGAGGGCCGCATCACCGATACCGGCGAAATGTACCCGTTCAAGTCCGGCATCCGGCACATCATCGAGCGTACGCCGGTGCCGGTGGTGCCGATGGCGCTGCGGGGCCTGTGGGAAAGCTATTTCAGCCGTCACAGCGGACGCGCGATGAGCGGACTGCCGCGCCGGCTGTCGCTCGACGTGGCGCTGGCCGCCGCGCCGCCGCTGGCACCGCAGGAAGTCACGGCGGAAGGTTTGCAGCAGACGGTGCTGGCGTTGCGCGGGGAGTGGAAATGATCGATCCTGGAAAACGGCGGCAAGGCCCGACGCGTTGCGCCGGCCTTTTGGTCAGCGCCCTTGCTTTCTGTCCCACACGTAGTGCACGAAACGCTGCCAGCGGTTCTGCGGCTGCCTGAGCTTGTTTGCCGCGCGGCCCGTCTGCCGGTCGCGCTCCCAGCTCTTTTTCACGCGTTCGTGAACCTCGCGCATCGTCATGCCGCCGGGGCCTTTGATGTGGTCGGGATCGGGTTTGTCAGCCATGGTTTGCGCCGCGGGACGCCATGGGTGATATGTTAAACTCGACGCCTGATTTTTTCGAGGCGGAAGACGGGCAGCGCGCGATATGAGCGGCAGCACTCTCGGCAGATTGTTCTGCGTGACTTCGTTCGGCGAGAGCCACGGGGCGGCGATCGGCTGCGTGGTGGATGGCTGCCCGCCCGGCATGGCACTTTCCACGGAAGACATTCAGCGTGATCTCGACCGGCGCAAGCCCGGCACGTCGCGCTATGTCACGCAGCGCAAGGAGAGCGATACCGTCGAAATCCTGTCCGGCGTGTTCGAAGGCAAAACCACCGGCACGCCGATCGGACTGCTGATTCGCAACGTCGATGCGCGCAGTCAGGATTACTCGAAAATCATGGATACGTTCCGGCCCGGCCATGCGGACTACACCTACTGGCAGAAATACGGTATCCGCGACTATCGCGGCGGCGGCCGCCAATCGGCACGCGAGACCGCGGTGCGGGTGGCGGCCGGTGCGGTCGCGCGCAAGTGGCTGAACGAGCGTCACGGCATCGTGATCCGCGGCTATCTGGCGCAGCTTGGACCAATCGTGGCGCCGTTCAAGTCCTGGGACGGCGTGCATGACAATCCGTTCTTCGCCGCCGATCCGGCCGTGGTACCGGAGCTGGAAACATTCATGCAGAAGCTGATCAAGTCCGGCGACTCGGTCGGCGCGAAGATCATCACTGTCGCGCACAACGTGCCGGTGGGCTGGGGCGATCCGGTCTACGACAAGCTCGACGCGACGCTCGCGTACAACATGATGGGCATCAACGCGGTGAAAGGTGTCGAGATCGGCGCCGGCTTCGCGGCGGTGACGCAGAAGGGCAGTGAGCACGGCGACGAGCTGACGCCCGAAGGTTTTCTGTCGAACAACGCCGGCGGCACGCTGGGCGGCATTTCGACCGGTCAGGACGTGGTGGTGACGGTGGCGGTGAAGCCCACATCAAGCATCCGGCTGCCGCGGCGTTCGATCGACAAGGCCGGCCAGCCGGTGACGGTGCAGACTACCGGCCGTCACGATCCGTGCGTCGGCATCCGCGCGACGCCGATCTGCGAAGCGATGATGGCGCTGACGCTGATCGATCATGCGCTGCGCCACCGCGCGCAGAATGCCGACGTCACATGCCCGACGCCGCAGATCGCGGCATTGGCGCCACATATCACGCCGGCTCACGGCGCCGCACCGCTGCGCGAGGATCCCGAGCCGGACGAAGCCTGACAAATTGCCGCCGCTGGCCGGCGATTTGTTTCAATGAAAAAGCACTTTATATCCCCATGGTTGAGGTGGCTGACGATTGGTCGGCAACGCCTTGTTATGCAATAATTCACTGATGACTTACGCGATAAATCCATGACAGCGAAAACGCTTTACGACAAGCTGTGGGAAAGCCATCTG
The DNA here is from genome assembly GCA_035700525.1 of Burkholderiales bacterium. Taxonomy (GTDB): domain Bacteria; phylum Pseudomonadota; class Gammaproteobacteria; order Burkholderiales; family JBDZVW01; genus JBDZVW01. The sequence goes on along the minus strand of DASSON010000209.1, from coordinate 12,280 downwards.
GTGCGCCAGGAAGCCGATGGCACGGCGCTGATCTACATCGACCGCCATCTGGTGCACGAGGTGACCAGCCCGCAGGCTTATGAAGGGCTGAAGCTTGCCGGCAGGAAGCCGTGGCGGGTGCAATCGATCGTGGCGACTGCGGACCACAATACGCCGACCCGTGACTGGGACAAGGGCATCCAGGATCCGATTTCACGGCTGCAGGTGGAAACGCTGGACGCCAACATCGGTGCGTATGGCGCGGCCGCCTACTTTCCGTTCCGCGACGCGCGCCAGGGCATCGTGCACGTGATCGGCCCCGAGAACGGTGCGACGTTACCCGGCATGACGGTGGTGTGCGGCGATTCGCATACCAGCACGCATGGCGCGTTCGCCGCGCTGGCGTTCGGCATCGGCACCACCGAAGTCGAACACGTGCTGGCGACGCAATGCCTGGTGACGAAAAAATCGAAAGCGATGCACGTCGTGATCGACGGCCGGCTCGGCCGCGGCGTTTCGGCGAAGGACATTGCACTGGCGGTGATCGGCAAGATCGGCACCTCGGGCGGCACCGGCTACGCGATCGAATTCGCCGGCAACGCGGTGCGTGCGTTGTCGATGGAAGGCCGCATGACCCTGTGCAACATGGCGATCGAGGCCGGCGCGCGCGCCGGCATGGTGGCGGTGGACGACACCACGATCGACTACCTGAAAGGACGGCCGCTGGCACCGTCGGGCGCGAACTGGGACAAGGCGGTCGCCTACTGGCGTTCGCTCGTCAGTGACGATGGTGCACGCTTCGACAAGGTGGTGACGCTGGATGCGGCATCGATCAAGCCGCAGGTGACGTGGGGCACGTCGCCGGAGATGGTGGCGGCGGTCGATGCCCGCGTGCCCGACCCGGCGCAGGAAGCCGACCATACCCGCCGCACCGGTTTTCAGCGCGCGCTCGAGTACATGGATCTGAAACCGAATACGCCGATCACCGAGATTGCGCTGGACAAGGTGTTCATCGGCTCCTGCACCAATTCACGCATCGAGGACCTGCGGATCGCGGCCGAGCTGGTGCGTGGCCGGCACATCGCGGCCAACGTCAGGCTGGCGCTGGTGGTGCCGGGCTCGGGGCTGGTGAAGGCGCAGGCCGAACGCGAAGGACTGGACAAGATATTTACCGCCGCCGGTTTCGAATGGCGCCAGCCGGGCTGTTCGATGTGCCTCGGCATGAATGACGACCGGCTGGAGCCGGGCGAACGCTGCGCGTCGACGTCGAACCGCAATTTCGAGGGACGGCAGGGCGCCGGCGGCCGTACCCATCTGGTGAGCCCGGCGATGGCGGCGGCGGCCGCGATCGCGGGCCGTTTCGTTGACGTGCGCAATCTCGATTGACGGAGGATGACATGGGGAAATATCTGATGCTGGTGGCGGCGGTATTGATGACAGTCGCACTTTCCGCGTGCAACACGGTGAACGGCATGGGCAAGGATATATCCAACGCCGGGCAGGACATCCAGAAGGCGGCGAAATAGCCGCTCCGGGGTCCGCAACCCGACAACAAGGAGCAGACGATGAGCAGAATTTTGGCGGTGATCGCGGCATTGCTGGCGGTGACGGCGCTTGCCGCGTGCAATACGGTGCAGGGCATGGGCAAGGATGTGTCGGCGGCCGGCCACAAGATCGAAAAGTCGGCCCAGTAAGATGGAGAAATTCGTTCGTACTGAGGGCCTGGCGGTGCCGCTCGATCGCGCCAACGTCGATACCGATGCGATCATCCCGAAGCAGTTCCTGAAGTCGATCAAGCGCAGCGGCTTCGGCCCCAACTTGTTCGATGAGTGGCGTTATCTCGATCACGGCGAGCCGGGGATGGACAACTCGAAGCGGCCGCTCAATCCGCATTTCGTGCTCAACCAGGAGCGTTATCGCGGCGCCACCGTACTGCTGGCGCGCGAGAACTTCGGCTGCGGATCGTCGCGCGAGCACGCGCCGTGGGCATTGCTGCAGTACGGTTTCCAGAGCGTGATCGCGCCCAGCTTCGCCGACATCTTTCACACCAATTCGCTGAAGAACGGGCTGCTGACGATTGTGCTCGACGAAAAAATCGTCGATCAACTGTTTCGCGAAGTCGAGGCAACGTCCGGCTACCGGCTGGCGATCGATCTCGACGCGCAAACCGTGACGACGCCGAGCGGCGAAAGCTTCGCGTTCGACATCGATCCGTTCCGCAAGCGCTGTATCCTGAATGGTCTCGACGAGATCGGGATGACGCTGGAGCATGCGGACGACATCAAGACGTTCGAGGCAAAACATCGCGCACAGCAGCCCTGGCTGTTTACTTCGTGAGGAGTTAGGAGTGAGGCGTTGAACGCTTCCGGCGCGCGGCGCGCGCCGCATTATCTACTCCTTACTCCTCACCCCTCACTCCTCACGGGTTTTTAAAAGAATGAAGATCGCAATTCTCCCCGGGGACGGCATCGGTCCCGAAATCGTCGCGCAGGCCGTCAAGGTGCTGAATGCCCTGCGCTCGGACGGCCTGAAAATCGAACTTGAAGAAGCGCCGTTCGGCGGTGCCGGCTACGATGCGGCGGGTGATCCGCTGCCGGATGCGACGCTGAAGCTGGCGCAGGACGCCGACGCGATACTCGCCGGCGCGGTCGGCGGCCCGCAATACGACAGCCTGCCGCGCCCGCAGCGCCCGGAGCAGGGCCTGCTGCGCATGCGCCGCGCGCTGGGGCTGTTCGCGAACCTGCGACCGGCGCTGCTCTATGCGGAACTGGCCGGCGCATCGACGCTCAAGACGGAAGTGGTTGCCGGACTCGACATCATGATCGTGCGCGAGTTGACCGGAGACATTTATTTCGGCGAGCCGCGCGGCCGGCGCGCGCTCGACGGCGGTATCGAGGAGGGTTTCGATACGATGCGCTACTCGCGGCCCGAGATCGAGCGCATCGCCGACATCGCGTTCGGCATCGCGAAAAAGCGCAAGCGCAAGGTGGTGTCGGTCGACAAGGCCAATGTGCTCGAAACCAGCCGGCTGTGGCGCGAGGTGGTGACCGCAGTCGGCGCGCGTCATTCGGACGTCGAACTTTCGCACATGTACGTCGACAACGCGGCGATGCAGCTGGTGCGCGCGCCGCGTGAGCTCGACGTGGTGCTGACCGGCAACATGTTCGGCGACATCCTGTCCGACGAGGCATCGATGTTGACCGGTTCGATCGGCATGCTGCCGTCCGCGTCGCTGGATGCGGCAAACAAGGGCTTCTATGAACCGGCGCACGGCTCGGCACCCGACATCGCCGGCAGGAATCTGGCGAATCCGCTGGCAACCATCCTGTCTGCGGCGATGCTGCTGCGCTACACTTTTGATCAGCCGCAGCCGGCGGCACGCATCGAGGCCGCGGTACAGCGCGTGCTGGCGCAGGGGCTGCGCACCGCCGATATTGCTGAACCCGGCGCGCGACGCGTGGGCACCGCCGAAATGGGCGATGCGGTGGTCGCGGCACTGGGGCAGGCTGCCTGATTTTTAGGCAGCGGACGCCGATTGCGGTAAAATTGTACGTTTTTCGGTAATGGGAACGGGATACGGAATGCGAACAGGGTTTGTCGGCTGGCGCGGGATGGTGGGATCGGTGCTGATGCAGCGCATGCGCGAGGAGCACGACTTCGATGCGATCGAGCCGGTGTTCTTCTCGACGTCGCAGGCAGGGCGGCCGGCGCCGAACGTGGGCAAGGATGCGCCCGCGCTGAAGGACGCGCGCGCGATCGACGAACTGAAGGCGATGGACGTGATCGTGTCCTGCCAGGGCGGCGACTACACGAACGAGATTTTCCCGCAGTTGCGTGCCGCCGGCTGGAAAGGCTACTGGATCGATGCCGCGTCGGCGCTGCGCATGAACGACGACAGCGTGATCGTGCTCGATCCGGTGAACCTGCCGATGATCAGGAAGGCGTTGGCCGATGGCGTGCGCAATTACATCGGCGGCAACTGTACCGTAAGCCTGATGCTGATGGCGACCGCCGGACTGTTCCGCGAGGGGCTCGTCGAGTGGATGACGGCGATGACCTACCAGGCCGCGTCCGGCGCCGGCGCGCAGCACATGCGCGAGCTGGTGCAGCAGATGGGATACGTGTATGACGCCGCGAAACAGGCGGCCAACGATCCGGCGTCGAACGTGCTGGAGCTCGATCGCGCGATGTCGAATGCGCTCAGGAGCGAGCGGCTGCCGGTCGATAATTTCGGTTTTCCGCTGGCCGGCAGCCTGCTGCCGTGGATCGACAAGGATCTCGGCAACGGCCAGAGCCGCGAAGAATGGAAGGGGCAGGCGGAGACCAACAAGATCGTCGGCACCAACGGCCATCCGATTCCGGTCGACGGCATCTGCGTGCGCATCGGCGCGATGCGCTGCCACAGCCAGGGACTGACGATCAAGCTCACGCGCGACGTGCCGCTCGACGAGGTTGCGGACATCCTGGCGCAGGCCAACCAGTGGGTGCGCGTGGTGCCGAACGAGCGTGACGCGACGCTGCGCGAGCTGACGCCGGCCGTCGTCAGTGGCACGCTGGACGTGCCCATCGGCCGGCTGCGCAAGCTGCCGATGGGCGGTGAATATCTGTCGGCATTCACCGTCGGCGACCAGCTGTTGTGGGGTGCGGCTGAACCGTTGCGCCGCATGTTGCGCGTCGTGCATGAAGCAGCTTGAATTTCAGCATGATTCTTGCTTTAGGGACGTGATTTCCGGTTCAGATGCGTGCTGCATGAAATAAGGGACAGGATCGCGCTGAGGGGATCAGGCTTGAGATGAGCTTGAATCACTAACTATTTGATGTTAGATTTTTTATTTCTATAACTACTATAAAGAGGAATGCCAAGTGCGCACTTCATCACTGACTGCGCTGTTCTTGACAGGTGTGATCTTGGCGGCCGCGGGGAATGCGGCAGCGGCAGGGCTCGGAAAACTCAGCATACTGTCATCACTGGGTGAACGGCTGACGGCCGACGTCGAACTGGTTTCCGTTACGCCGGCGCAGGCGAGTTCACTGAAGGCCCGCGTGGCGCCGCCGCAGGCGTACGCGCATTCCAACGTGCCGTACAGCATGGCGCTGAGCGGTCTGCACGTGAAGGTGGAAAAGCACGCCAACGGCCAGCCCTATCTGCGGATAACTTCCACCCAGCCTTACAACGAACCCTATCTCGACGTTCTGCTCCAGCTCAGCTGGGACGGCGGCGAGATTACGCGCGAATATACGGCGCTGGTGAATCCGGCCGGCTATCACATGCCGCCGGCAGTGGCGGCCACTGCGCCGCGCAGCAGCACGCGGACGGCGACAGCCGCCGCGCCGGCACCGCAAACGCGACCGGCGCCGCGGGCGCGCCCGGCACCGGCAGCGGCACCCGCGCCTGCGCCGGGCAGCTACGAGGTGAAGCGCGGCGATACGCTGTATGGAATCGCCGAGGCGACGATGCCGACCGAGGTGACGGTCGACCAGATGTTGATCGGGCTGTATCGCGCCAATCCGCATGCCTTCCACGGCAACATCAATCGCATGACGGCCGGCAAGATCCTGCGCATTCCGAGCACGCAGCAGATCGAACAGGTGCCGGCGTCGAAAGCGCGGCGTGAAGTCAAGCTCCAGATCGCCAACTGGCACGCCTACCGCAACCGGATCGCGGCGGCCGCCAGCAGAAAATCGGCGGCGGCGGCGCCGGAGGCGGGCGGCGCGGTGTCCGGCAAGATTTCGACCAAGGTCGAAGAAGCGCACCCGAAGGGAACGACGGCGCCGAAAGATGTGGTCAGGCTGTCGAAGGGCGAGGCACCGGGGGCCGGCAAGGGCGAAAGTACGACCGCGCGTGTCGAGGCGCTGGAAGAAGAGGCCAGTGCGCGCCAGAAAGCGCTGGACGAAGCCAACTCGCGCATCGCGCAACTCGAAAAAACCATCTCCGACATGCGCAAGCTGATGGCGATCAAGAGTGCCGGAATGGCGAGCGCGCAACAACAGGCGCAGGCGGCTTCCGCACCGGCGGCTGGCGCAGCGGCGCAATCGGCGGCGTCGGCAGGATCGAGCCCATCAGTGTCGGCACCGGCTGCCACGACGTCGTCGTCTGCTCCGGCTGCAGCGGCGGCAGGTGCCACAGCGGCCGCGGGTTCCACCACGGGACCGGAAGCGGCGGCTGCGCCGTCGGGCTCTGCGGCATCAAACGCGACGACTGAATCGAAACCGGCGGCTGCATCGCAGCCCGCGGCCCCGGCCGGCGCCACGGCAGCAGGACCGGCAGCGGCGGCCGCTGCCGCAGCGAAACCGGAAACCGCGACGGCGGCTGCGGCGAAAGAACCCGCCCATGGTGCCGCGGGCGCGACGCCGTCCGGCCAATCCGCGGAGAAACCGGCAACGGGCAAAGCCGAAGCCAAACCGGCGATGAAGAAGGCCGCCACGGCCGCGCACGCCGCACCGAGGCATCATGTGATACCGAAACCGGCGCCGCAGCCCGGCTTCCTGCAGATGTTGACCGAAAATCCGCTGTACATCGGCGCAGCGGTGATCATCATTCTGCTGCTGATCTATCTCTGGATGCGTCGCCGTCGCGGCCCGGCTGATGATGGCGAACCGGGACTACAGGCGGCACCGCTGCTTGCTGGTGGCGCGGCGGCTGCCACCACCGCGGCGGCACTCGCCACCGTGAAGGACTCGCCGCCGGCAGCGGCGCCGCAACCTGCACCGGAGCCGCAGCCGCAACCGGCGGCCGCACCGGCAGGCGCCATTTCGGACGACGTCGATCCGCTGGCGGAAGCGGAAGTCTATATCGCATACGGACGCGACGAGCAGGCCGAGGAAATTCTGAAGGATGCGCTGGTGTATCATCCCGAGCGTACCGACGTTCAGGTCAAGCTGCTCGAAGTCTACGCGGCGCGCAAGGACACGGCGGCGTTCGAAACCCTGGCGCAAAAACTTCATCAATCGGTGGCAAGCGACAGCGAGGAGTGGCTGAAAGTGGCGGCGCTGGGCTACACGCTGGCCCCGGCCAATCCGCTGTTCGAAGCCGGCAAGGCGGCGCCGTCGGCGGCGTCGCCGGCGAGCGCACCGGACGGGCTGGATTTCGAGCTCGACGTGCCGAGCGCGCAGACCACCACCGATATTCCGCTCGACCCTGCGCCGGAAGATGACTCCGTCAGCAAAACGGGGCGGCTGAGCGCGCAATTTGCGGCCGCCGGACTGGAGCTGACTGCATCTGGTGCCTTGGCGCCGGATTTCATGCTGCCTGGCGGGACGCCGGGACCGGAGGATACTCAACGTATTGCCGAGGGCGAGAAAAGCGCTGCGGACGAACCGGCGCCGATTCCGGATTTCACGCTGGGACGCGACTCGAATGCGGCCACGGGCCTGGATTTCGGCGATGCGGACGCGCACGGAACCGCGCATACGGATGGCGGGGCCGGCAAGGTATTGAATCTGGAAGATTCACAGCTGCTGATGGACGAGGCGCTCAAGGCGGCCCGTGCCGAGCCGCTGATGCCGGACTTCCAGCTCGATCTGCCGGCGCAGTCCGGTAGCGCAACGACCGACATCGGCCATGACGGCGGCGATCACGCGAAGGTGCCCGATCTGGCGCTCGATGGCGGGACAAGCGGCGCTCAGCCGATGGACCTGACACTGGAACCGCATGCCGCAGCGCCCGGGTCCGGCAAAGGCAGTGCGCCAAGCTTCGATCTGAGCGGCATCAATCTCGATTTCGATGAGGAAAAGCCATTCGCTGCGACGCCCGCGTCCGGGGAAAAGGACGGCCACTGGCATGACGTGCAGACCAAATTCGATCTCGCGAAAGCCTATCAGGAGATGGGCGACAACGACGGCGCAAAGGAAATTCTGCGCGAGGTCGTCGAAGAGGGCGATGCCGAGCAGCAAACGCAGGCCAAGGCGCTGCTGCGCAACCTGGACTGAGCTTCGCGCACGCGGGCTGTGCCGGACGCTGCGCGGCACAGCCCCGTTGTTTTCCGGCGTCCGCCGTATGGCGTCTTTTTGAAATCATCCGACCCCGGCACGTGAGAATTGCACTTGCGCTGGAATATGACGGCGCCGCGTTCTGCGGCTGGCAGACGCAACCTTCCGGATGCGCGGCGCAGGACGCACTGGAGCGTGCACTGGCGCAGGTAGCCGGCCGGAAAATGGCGACGGTCTGTGCCGGGCGCACCGATGCCGGCGTGCATGCCTTGCACCAGGTGGTGCATTTCGACGCAACCGTCGTGCGGCCGTTGTCAGCGTGGACACGCGGCGTCAACAGCGCGTTGCCGTCCGCGATTGCGGTGACCGGTGCCTGTGAAGTGGCCGATGATTTTCATGCGCGCTATGGTGCGCGTGAGCGGCGCTATCGTTATCTGCTGCTGAATCGTCCGGCGCGCCCGGCACTGGAAGCACGGCGCGTCGGCTGGTGCCATCGACCGCTTGATGCAGGCAGGATGCACGCGGCAGCGCGGATGCTGGTGGGGCGCCACGATTTCAGTGCGTTCCGTGCTGCGGAATGCCAGGCGCGTTCGCCGGTGCGCGAATTGCGCCACATCGGCGTTGCGCGGCACGGCGACGTCATCGTGTTCGACCTCGCCGCCGACGCTTTTTTGCAGCACATGGTGCGCAATATCGTCGGCTGCCTGATCTACGTCGGCAATGGAAAACATCCGCCGGAGTGGCTGGCCGAGGTGCTCGCGGGTCGCGACCGCAGGCGGGCGGCGCCGACCGCCGACGCGGCCGGGCTGTACCTGGCGCACGTGCTGTACGACGAAAAATTTCCGCTCGCGCCGCCGGCGCGGCCGGCGCTGTTCGAGGTGGCATGGGAATGAAAACGCGATGCCGGTAGCCGTTAAAATCTGTGGCATAACCCGCGCCGAGGACGGCGTTGCGGCGGCGCGTGCCGGCGCGCACGCGATCGGGCTGGTGTTCTATGCGCCGAGTCCACGCAACCTGGATGTCGCGCAGGCACTGCCGATCGCGCGCGCGCTGCCGCCGTTCGTGACCGCGGTGGCGCTGTTCGTCGATCCCGACCCCGCGCTGGTGCGCGACGTCGTGGCGCGCGTGCCGGTCAGCCTGCTGCAGTTTCACGGCAACGAAACGCCGGAATTTTGCCGTGCGTTCGGATTGCCGTACATCAAGGCGGTGCACGTAAAGCCGGGCAGGGATTTGCTACAATATGCCGGTTGCTACAGCGACGCGCGGGGGATGCTGTTCGACGCCTATGTATCGGGGTATTACGGCGGCACCGGAGCGGCGTTCGACTGGAGCGCCATTCCACGCGATCTGCCGCTGCCGACGATTCTGTCGGGCGGGCTCACCCCGGAGAACGTTGCTCGTGCGATCCGCCAGGTGCGGCCGTGGGCGGTGGATGTGAGCAGTGGTGTGGAATCGGGCAAGGGGCTGAAGGACGCGGCGAAGATTGCCGCTTTCATGCGAGGAGTGCGCAGTGCGGATGTATGATTTTCCGGATGCACGCGGACATTTCGGTGTCTACGGCGGCGTGTTCGTCGCCGAAACGCTGGTGCATGCGCTGGACGAATTGCGTGAAGCCTATGCGCATTACCGCGACGATCCCGAGTTTCGCGCCGAATTCGCCAACGAGCTCAAGCACTATGTCGGACGGCCGAGCCCGATTTATCACGCGAAACGCTGGTCGCAGCATTTCGGCGGCGCTCAGGTCTATCTGAAGCGCGAGGACCTCAACCACACTGGCGCGCACAAGATCAACAACACGGTCGGCCAGGCGCTGCTGGCGAAGCGCATGGGCAAGCCGCGCGTGATCGCCGAGACCGGTGCCGGCCAGCATGGCGTCGCCGCCGCCACGGTGGCCGCGCGCTATGGCATGGAATGCGTCGTTTACATGGGCTCGGAAGACATCAAGCGCCAGGCGGCGAATGTCTACCGGATGAAGCTGCTGGGTGCGTCGGTGGTGCCGGTTGAAAGCGGTTCGAAGACGCTGAAGGATGCGCTCAACGAAGCGATGCGCGACTGGGTCACCAACGTCGAGAATACGTTCTACATCATCGGCACGGTGGCCGGCCCGCATCCGTACCCGATGATGGTGCGTGATTTCCAGTCGGTGATCGGTGAAGAAGCGAAGCAGCAGATGCCGGAACTGGCGGGGCGCCAGCCGGACGCGATTCTCGCGTGCGTCGGCGGCGGTTCCAATGCGATGGGGATTTTTTATCCGTACATCGCCGAGGAATCGGTGCGCCTGATCGGCGTCGAAGCCGCCGGTTACGGGCTCGAGTCGGGGCGGCACGCGGCAACGCTGTGTGCCGGCAAGGTTGGTGTGCTGCACGGCAACCGCACCTATCTGCTGCAGGACGAAGGCGGGCAGATCGTCGACACGCATTCGATTTCGGCCGGACTCGATTATCCCGGCGTCGGCCCCGAGCATGCGTGGCTGAAGGACAGCGGCCGTGCCGAATACGTCGCGGTGACGGACGACGAGGCACTGCAGGCATTTCATAATCTGTGCCGGCTGGAAGGTATCATTCCGGCGCTTGAGTCATCACACGCACTCGCCTATGCGGCGAAGCTGGCGCCGCACATGAAGCGCGACCAGATCCTGCTGGTCAACCTCTCCGGCCGCGGCGACAAGGACATGCATACGGTCGCCGAGAAGTCGGGAATCCAATTTTAGTGAGGAGTGAAGAGTGAGGAGTGAGGCGTTTAGAGTATCCGGCGCGCTGTGCGCACCGGGTTATTTTTCTCCTCACACCTCACACCTCACGCCTCACGCTTCACGGTAGACATGTCCCGTATCGCCGCCACTTTCGACGCCCTCAGGGCACAAGGCAGAAAAGCGCTCATTCCGTTCATCACCGCCGGCGATCCGCGGCCGGCGGCGACTGTCGGGCTGATGCGCGCGCTGGTCGATGCCGGCGCCGACGTGATCGAGCTCGGCGTGCCGTTCTCCGATCCGATGGCTGACGGCCCGGCGATCCAGCGTGCGAGCGAGCGCGCGTTGCGGCAGGGCACGACGCTCGCTGCGGTGCTCGATATCGTGCGTGAATTTCGCGGCGGGAACAGCAGCACACCGGTGGTGCTGATGGGCTATGCCAATCCGATCGAGGCGATGGGGTTCGAGCGTTTCGCCGACGCGGCGCGCGATGCCGGCGTCGATGGTGTGCTGGTCGTCGACTATCCGCCGGAAGAGTCCGCCACGTTTGCCGCAGCGCTTGAAAAGCGTGGCATCGACACCATCTTTCTGCTGGCGCCGACGACCACCGACGCGCGTGTGGGTGAAGTGGCGAAACATGCGCGCGGCTACATTTATTACGTTTCGCTGAAGGGCGTGACCGGCGCTTCGCACCTCGACGTGAACGACGTGAGCACCAGGATTTCGAACCTCCGTTCGCACATCAAGCTTCCGATCGGTGTCGGCTTCGGCATCCGTGATGCGCAGACCGCGAAATCGGTTGCCGCCATTGCCGATGCAGTCGTCATCGGCACCCGCCTGGTGCAGGAAATCGAAGACGCGCCGGCGGACCAGGCCGCGGCACGGGTCGGCGCACTGCTGTCCGGCATTCGCGCCGCGCTCGACGATCGCGCGTGATCCAGTCGCAATGAGCTGGCTGCAAAAGCTGATACCGCCGAAGATCAAGCGCGACGGCACCGGCGCGCGCAAGAGCGTGCCCGAAGGGCTGTGGAGCAAGTGCGGATCATGTGAGGCGGTGCTTTATCGCAGCGACCTGGAAAAGCACCTGTTCGTGTGCCCGAAGTGCGGCCATCATAATCGCGTTTCTGCGCGCGACCGGCTCGACATGACGCTCGATCCCGAAGGACGCTATGAAATCGGTGCCGAGGTCACGGCGGTCGACAGCCTGAAGTTCAGGGACAGCCGGCGCTATACCGAGCGGCTCGACGAAGCGCGCAAGGAAACCGCAGAAGAGGATGCGCTGGTGGTCATGCAGGGCAGCATCCATACCTTGCCGGTGGTGACGGCGGCATTCGAGTTCCGGTTTCTCGGCGGCTCGATGGGCTCGGTGGTGGGCGAGCGTTTCGTGCGCGGCGTCCGGGTGGCGCTGGAACAGCGGCTGCCGTTCATTTCATTCACCGCGTCGGGCGGCGCCCGCATGCAGGAGGGGCTGCTGTCGCTGACGCAAATGGCCAAGACCTGTGCGGCGCTGGCGCGGCTGGGCGACGCCGGTCTGCCGTTCATCTCGGTGCTGACCGATCCGACGATGGGCGGCGTGTCCGCGAGCTTCGCGCTGATCGGCGACGTGGTGATCGCAGAACCGGGCGCGCTGATCGGCTTCGCCGGGCCGCGAGTCATCGAACAGACGGTGCGCGAAACGCTGCC
>DASSON010000208.1:0-4118 GCA_035700525.1 Burkholderiales bacterium | reverse complement strand
GGACACCGCCAGCGCGCCGGATCGCCCGCGACCACAGGTCGCAATCCTACAAAAATATGTCGCGGAAATTCTATGGAAACGCCCATCGCAGTGATTGAATGCCCGAGGAACCCGTTATCGAACGGAAGGAGGGATGGCGATGAAGACATTGCGTATACTGACCGCCGCGCTGGCGGCGAGCGTGGCGTTGTCGTTTGGGGGCATCGCACATGCAGAAACCGGCGACGTGCGAATTGCCGACCAATTCGGCCTTTCGTATCTTCCGGTCTATGTCGCACTGAAACAGCACCTGTTCCAGAAGCGCTTTGAAGAAGCCGGCCTGAAAGGCACCAAGGTCACAGAGCTCAAAATCGCGAGCGGTGCGGCCGCGAACGACGCGCTGCTGTCCGGCAACGCGGACCTGGTGCTGGGCGGATTGACCGGAATGTACATCCTCCACGACAAGACACACGGCACCCCGCTCGAAGTACGCGGCGCGGTGGCGATCTGCGATTCGCCGATATTCCTGAACACGATCAATCCGCGCATCAAGTCGATCAAGGATCTCACCCGCAATGATCGTGTCGCGATGACGGCGGCAAAGGGTACCACGCATTCATTCATTTTCCAGCTTGCGGTGGCGCAGGCGTTCGGCTGGGACAACCGCCACAAGCTGGATACGCTGGCCGTCGGCATGCGGCATCCGGATGCCACGGTTTCGCTGCTCAACGATCGCGAACCGAGAACGCATTCATCGACCGTTCCATACATATTCGAAGAACTCGCCAATCCGCGCGTGCATACGATCTACAACTCGTATGATGTGGTCGGCGGCAGGGAGACGCTGATCGTCGCGTACACGACGAAAAAATGGAAAACCGCGAATCCGAAGACTTACCGCGCCACGCTCGCCGCGCTGGAAGACGCGATGAAATTCATCGGTGACAACAAGAAAGCGGCGGCCGAGATTTACATCGAGCATACCAAGGCGAAATTCACGGTGGACCAGGTTTACCAATGGCTTCAGGCAAAAGACAACAAGGACCGCCCGATGATTTACTACAGCCCGGTTCCGAGCCGCAGTCTGGTGCTGGCGGACTACATGTACAAGGACAAGCTGCTGTCCCGCAAACCGTCGAGCTGGAAGGACTATTTCTGGGACAATCTGTATTCGCTGCCGGGAAGCTGACAGCGAATCCGGCCGGCACGAAAAATTGCAGACATAGAGGCGCCTGATGAAAATACATCTGCTTGGAACCGGCACCCCGACACCTTCGCTGAAGCGCATGTGCTCCGGCTACCTGGTCGAAGCCGGAGATGACCGCATCGTGCTGGACCACGGCTTCGGCGCGCACCACCGGTTGCTCGAAATCGGCGCCAGGGCCACCGACATCACCCACCTGTTCCTCAGTCATCTGCATTACGATCACTGCGGCGACTATGCGCGGCTGGTGTTGACGCGCTGGGACCAGGGCGTGGGCAAGATTCCGGAGCTCAAGGTGTTCGGCCCGGCGCCACTGGCCCGGATGACCGACCAGTTGTTCCAGCGTGACGGCGTGTTCGGGCCGGACCTGATTTCGCGGACGGAACATAATTGCAGCCTCGACATCTATCGCGCGCGCGGCGGCACACTGCCGCGCGCGATGCCGAAACCTGTGGTGACCGAAGTCGGTGCCGGCGACGTGGTGACGGATGGTCCGTGGAAGGTTACGGTTGGCGCCGCCGCGCATTTTCAGCCGTACCTGACGCCGCTCGCGTTCAGGCTCGATACCCCGGACGGCTCCATCGTCTACTCCGGCGATTCCGGCCCCTGCGCGTCGATGGAAAAGCTGGCGAAGGGCTGCGACGTGCTGATCCACATGTGCCATTACCTGAGTGGCACCGAACTCGGAAAAGACTTCGCGAAATCGTGCATGGGGCACATGGAGCTGGCGCGGCTGGGGGCCGAAGCGGCGGTGCGCAACATCGTGCTGAGCCATGTCACCGAGCAGATCGATCAGCCCGGCGTCAGGGAGCGCGTGATCGCCGAGATGTCCGCGGTATTCAAGGGCAACATCTTTTTCGGTGAAGACCGGATGGAAATCCCGGTCGACAAGCCGGTTGCAATGAAACTGCTGTGAACCGGTGACAGGCGTCGTCAGGCGATTGCCAGATCGGCCGGCCGGAATTCACTCTCGCGTACGCTGTCGGGATCGATGCGTACGAGCATTTCGAGTTCGCGCGCATCTGGCTCCGGTGTCAGCGGCGCCTGGTCAAGCCCGGGAATCATGAAGCCGGTCTGTTGCTGCAGCGCATCGCGCGCGACATACGGATGAATCGATTCCAGCGCCAGACGCCCGTCGCGTTTGCGGAACACACACAGCGGCGTCACGACGCGATCGATATTGCCGGCCGACGTGACGAACTCGCAGCGCTCGACGAAGATGCGCGGCGAATGCGCGGCGCGCCACAGGATGATGCGTCGGGTCAGCGGCAGAATCACCGCCGCGCCGCCGCCACCCGGAAAGCGCACCTTGGGTTTCGTCTGTCCGCCGATAAAACTGGAATTGACGTTGGCCTGCGCGTCGATCTGCGCCATTCCGAGAAACGATACATCGACGCCGCCGCGGGCATTGAGGCCGTAGAAATCCTCGTTGTCGAACACCGACGCCGAACCGGCCGACAGCCGCGCGCTGCTGGTCGCGGCGGCCAGCGCCGGCGGCTGCGCGTTGATGCCGCCGGCAATGGTGATGAAGTCCGCATGCGTTGCGTGCAGCTTCAGCGCCAGCGTCACCGCCACCATCGGTAGCGGCGAATTGACGCCGACGAACACGCGCTCGCGATCGGCGATCAGACGCGCCATTGCGACCGCCATCATGTCGGCGCGGGTGTATTTCACATTCACGCGGCTTCCTCCACGGGGGCATAGTCGTAATCGGCAGTTTCTTCAAGGTAACGCGCCAACCCGTCGGACGTACCCACGGAATCGAGATAATGCCGCATCGCCGCCTCGTCGGTGTCGTAATACGGATAGCACGCACCGGGCGCGGCACCGTGCGTCGCGTTCACGACCGCCGCGACGAATAGTTCCGGTATCGTCGTCAGCTCCGGCCGTGCCGCGAATTCGGCGGTCGGCAGTATTTTCTCGGCGGTGATGATCACGCGCCGCGCCGCGCGGCTCATCAGCCGATCCCACACCGGCGAGCCGTAGATGCGCGCATTGCCGCGCTCGTCGGCTTCCGCGACGTGAATGATCGCCCAGTCCGGCTGCACCGCCGGCACCACGTACACTTCCGCATCCGAATACGGATCCTTGATGCGCGCGAAGCCGCTGACCTGCGGAATGTCGCTGCCGTCGAGCCCTGCCACCGGCTGGAACGGCACGCCGAATGCCGCCGCCTGCAGGCTTGCCATCACCGTCGCGCAGGCGTTCTCGATCACTTCGAGCCGCCCTTCCTCGACCGCGCGGCGGAAATTCGGCGCCATGCCGAACGGCGGCTCGAGCCCGACGATGCCGCTGCGCACGGTAGTAACGCAGCCGGCCGCAGCCAGCAGATCGAGATCGTAGCCGGGCGACGGCTTGATCAGCTTCAGATCGCGCAGCTTGCGGCGCGCCAGCTCGCGCACGAATGCCGCCGGCACCCGCTGGCAGAAGGTGCCGCCAATGCTCAGCGTCTGGCCGTTCTGCACCAGCGCCGCCGCGTCGGACAATGACACGAGTTTCGACATCGCTTTTCTCCTATGAAACCGCCGGCGGGAAATGCTGCGCCAGCATGCGCCGCATGATCTTGCCGATCGCGTTGCGCGGCAGCGCCTCGACGAACGCGACCCGTTGCGGCACCTTGAATGCAGCCAGATGCGAGCGGCAGAATTCGATCACGTCATCGGCGCTGACGTTGCCGGCCGGTACCACGCAGGCTGCCACTACTTCGCCCCAGATGCGGTCGGGCAGGCCGGCAACCGCCACTTCGCGCACCGCCGGATGCCGCGCGATCACCGCTTCGACTTCGAGCGGCGAGATGTTTTCACCGCCGCGTATGATCATTTCCTTCTTGCGTCCGACCAGGTAAACGTAACCGGCATCGTCGATGCGGCCGAGGTCGCCGGTATGGAGCCAGCCGCCGGCGAGCGCTTTCGCCGTCGCGTCCGCGTCGCGGAAA
>DASSON010000207.1:0-6398 GCA_035700525.1 Burkholderiales bacterium | reverse complement strand
CTCGTGCTCGATGACCGTCAACGTGCGCAGCACCTTTTTCACGTCGCGCCGCAGGTCATCGTAAACCAGGCGCGTGACGATTTCGGTGATCGGCCGGCCGCGATCGCTGTCGCGCACCGGAAAGATCTCCGACATCGCCGGCGTGAAATTCTTGATGCGCAGGTGGCTGTCGAGAAAGATCGTCGCGATCTGCGTGCTGTCGAGCAGGTTCTTGAGGTCACTGTTGGCCCGGTTCAGCGCTTCGTTCTTGCTGCTCAGCTCGCTGTTGACCGTCTGCAGCTCCTCGTTGATCGAGGTCAGCTCCTCCTTCGACGTTTCCAGCTCTTCATTCGTCGACTGGAGTTCCTCGTTGACCGACTGATACTCCTCGTTGGCCGACTTCATCTCTTCGTTGGCGGTCGCCAGCTCGTCGATCGTCGTCTGCAATTGCGCGCGCACCGCATGCAACTCGCGGTCGAGCACCTGGGCCTTGGCGGCCGGTTCGGCAGTGCCGGCGCGCGTCTCCGCGCCGCTGATCGGTCCGCGATCCTGGAAAGCGACCACCAGCAGTCCGTCGGTCGGCTCCGAGATCGGGGTGACGATCAGATCGACGATGCGGCTGCCGCCGCCGGCGCCGGCGATGACCTTTTCCTGCACCACCGGTTGCTGCGTTTCGACGGCCTTCTGCACCGCCATCTGCGCCGCCGACTGCAGTTCCTTCTTCAGTATCTTGAACAGATTGAAGCTGGCGGCGCCCGGCGCCGGTTCCACGTAGTTGCCGGTCTGCCCGGAAAACTGCAGGATGTCATAGCGCCGGTTGATCACCATGTAGGCCGGGAAAAATTTCTCCAGCGCGTGGCGCGCGTGATGCTCGATGCGGGCCGCCACGATGCGGCCGGTGTCGACATTGGCGGGATGCGTGGTGTCGGTTCCGGCGGTGCCGGAACCGTTGCCAGGACGCACGATTGCCGGCAGCACCGCCGCCACGTCGTCGCGCCGCTGGAACAGCCGGTGCTTCTTGTCGAGAATCGCGAACAGCCGGCCTTGCCGCGACAGGCTTTCCGAATTGCCGAGAAACAGATAGCCGCTCGGCTTCAACGCATAGTGAAACGTCCGCGCCAGACGGTCCTGCAGGCTGGCGTTGAGGTAGATCAGCACGTTGCGGCACGAGATCAGATCGAGTTTCGAGAACGGCGGATCCCTCACCAGATCGTGCGGCGAAAAGACGCACATGTCGCGGATGTCCTTGCGCACGCAATAGCCGTCGCCTTCCTCGACGAACCAGCGCTCGAGGCGCTCCGCCGACACGCCCGTCAGTCCTTTCCGATAACGGCCATGGCGCGCGATCGTCACCGAATTCGCATCCAGATCGGTGCCGAACAGATGCACCGGGATCGTGAGGTCGCGTGCCGCGATCGCCTCCCGCAGCAGGATCGCAATCGAGTAGGCTTCCTCGCCGGTGGCGCAGCCCGGGATCCAGACGCGGATCGGGTTGTCGGCATCCCGGTTTTCCAGCAGTTTCGGCACGACCTTGTCCTGCAGATCCGCGAATGCGTCGGGATCCCGGAAAAACTGCGTGACGCCGATCAGCAGATCGTGGAACAGCAGCTCGAGCTCGACCGGTTCCTTGCGCAGGCGTTCGATGTAGGCGGGCACGTTGTCGATCTGCAGCACCTGCATGCGGCGCTGGATGCGGCGGATCAGCGTCTTGTCCTTGTATTCGCTGAAATCGTGCCCGAGCCGGGTGCGCAGCAGCGCGCAGATCTTGACCAGGTAGTCCTTCGCGTCGCGGCGCGTTCCGTCGTCGTCCTTCTGCTCCACGGCCCGGGCCAGGTGATGTCCGTAATCGACCAGTTTCTCCGGCATCGCTTCCACCGGCATCACGTAATCGACGAGGCCGGTGGCCGCGGCGCTGCTCGGCATGCCCAGCAGCGCCGTTTCATCGATGCCGGCCTGCGCCAGCGTCAGGCCGCCATGCTCCTTGATCGCGCTCAGGCCGGCGGTGCCGTCGCTGCCACTGCCGGAGAGAATGATGCAGACCGCGTTTTCGCCCTGGTCCTCCGCCAGCGAAACGAAGAAGGTGTCGATCGGCCGCCGGTGTTCGCGCGGCGGCGCCGGCGACACGACATGGAGAATGCCGTCGCTGATCGTCAGCACCGCGTTCGGCGGAATCACGAAGACGTGATCCGCGGCAACCGCCATGCCGTCCTCTGCCTGCGTCACCGGCATCTCGGTCTGCTTGCCCAGCAGCTCGCTCAGCAGGCTCTTGTGCTGCGGATCGAGATGCTGCACCAGCACGAACGCGAAGCCGCTTTGCGGCGGCATCTTGCTGAGGAACGATTTGAACGCATCGAGCCCGCCGGCGGAAGCGCCGAGGCCGATGATCAGCGGCATCCCGGAGTGCTTCAGGGCGGATTTGGGCGAAGCCGGCAGGAAATCACCATTCTGCGAAGCTTCAGCGCCCGGCGGAGTGCGCTTTGCGCCGCGTTTCCCGTTCCGGTTCTGTTGCGCCATGGAATATCGCCGTTCGGTTGGCGGGTAGCAAAGCGGCTTGCGCTGCCTGCCCCCGTAGCGGCGTGGAGAAATAATTGAGTATAACCACAATCGAGCGGAGCGCGAACAGCGAATCCAGCATTCGGGTGGTGGAGTTCGGCGGTCGACGGGCAGTGCAGCAGCCGCAGAGTGAACGATGCTCCGTGCGACGGAACGGCAGTCAATTCTTTTTGGCACCGCCTGCCGCCCTGCCTGCCGTCGCGCGCATCTCTCTCGTCAATCGGGGGGTGGAATTCGTGCGTCACGCACCACGACTATATTGTGTTTTTCCTCCTCGAATGAGAAGGGTGGACGCGCAGCGGACGGGGTGGTGGGCGGGGCCCGGAAAGTCAACCATCCCGACAAATTCGGGACGCGCGCATCAAGGTGAACGAATCAAACCTGTTCAGTTGCGGGCCGGTAGCGATTCTTCCAGCGCCGCAATCACTACTCAGGGCTGCGGCGCCTGAAGTTCGGATCAAAATGCGGATCGATACGGGTCACGCCCGATAGCCGCTGCTGCCCCAGCACGCGCTCCGCGCGTCTGCTGCGGCGGCGTTCCGTGCGCCGATGCACCCCACGCGCCAGCACGCCAGCGACACCGCCGATGATCGCAACAATCATGTACAGCACAAAACGGATCAGGCGGATGAACGCGATTATCGCAACAACAAGTAGAACGGCTGCGATGATGATTTCAAAAATAAGTATGCCGGCAAGTTCCACGATGCCTCCCCCATTCGCGCATTGCCAACCATTCATCACCGGTATCACGCATCGGCGCGAGCCGGCGAACTTTTGATCCTTCAGCGGTCGCCCGTGCAACCCCGGAGACCGGGCCAGCCGTCATTCACGGCTTTCGGAACACGATACTCCTTTTTATGGCGGAAGGGGTGGGATTCGAACCCACGGACGGTTGCCCGTCGCCGGTTTTCAAGACCGGTGCAATCGACCACTCTGCCACCCTTCCATTCCGCTACCGTACTCCACCGCCGGTTTTGCCTCCGGCTAACATTTGCTTCGCAAATATTACCCTGCGCCGCAAGAAGCTCGCTGGCGCGAGCGTCTTGTCAAGACCGGTGCAATCGACCACTCCGCCACCCTTTCGCGCACAGCGCTATTGTAATGGCAACGCGCAAATCGCCAAACTACACGGCTAACATTTCGTTACAGATGGCGAGGAATCCTTACCATACCGCAACGCCAGCGCCACATCGGCACCCTATCCTGCAATTGACGAAACGGATGCGCAGTGCGCATTCAAACTGTCAGAAAGCGAGGATAGAAAATGAAACGGAAACTGATCATTGGTGCGGCATGTGCCGCTTTGCTGGGTGCGCCGCTGGTTGCCTCCGCGCACAACAATGATGCCGGGCTCGCATTGCTGGGCGGCATTGTCGGCGGACTCATCATCGGGTCCACGCTGAATTCGGGGCCGGCAGTCGCTTATGCCGCGCCGGTCTATGCGCCGCCGCCCCCGCCGCGCCGGGTGGTCGTCATCAAGCGCCGGCCGGTTTATGTTGAACGGCAGCCGGTTTACGTGGAATACCGCCACGACCGCGGACGGCATACGGGCTGGTATCGCTGACCGCTGATGGGGGCTCGGGAACGCCGCGCCGGAGGTTGACTCCGGTGCGGCATCTTTTTCGGCCGCCCGGCCGGGAATTCTTCCATTGAAACTTTTACATGTTTTGGGTAGTCTTATTGCAGTTATCCACAACCCTGCGCAAGGAGCGGTAAATTAATGGAACCCCGACTGCAAAACAGCAGCCCTGTGTACCAGATACCCACCTCGGGCGATAGTCTCGCGCTGCAACGGCATCGCGTACTGCGCAATACCTACCTGCTGCTGGCCATCTCGCTGGTCCCGACCATGATCGGCGCGATGCTCGGTATCAACATCAGCTTCGCGTTCCTGGCGAAAAGCCCGGTGATGTCGTCGATACTCATCCTCGCCGGCATCTATGGCCTGTTCTTCGCAATCGAAGCGAACAAGAACAGCGGCATCGGCGTCGTGCTGCTGCTGGGCCTGACGTTCCTGATGGGCATACTGCTGGGACCATTGCTGCAGGTCGCGCTGAGGCTGCAGAACGGCGGCGAGCTGATCGGGCTGGCGGCCGGCGGGACAGCCGCGGTGTTCTTCGTGCTGGCGGGCGTCGCGTCGACGACCAAACGCGATTTCGGCTATCTCGGGCATTTCCTGATGGTCGGCGCGGTGGTGCTGATGCTGGCGGTGGTGGCGAATATTTTCTTCGCCAACGTCGGCGCACATCTGGCGATTTGCGCCGGGTTCGTGCTGTTCTCGTCGATGCTGATCCTGTTCCAAGTGAACCAGATTGTGCGCGGCGGCGAAACCAACTACATCTCGGCGACGCTGACGCTTTACATCAGTATCTACAACCTGTTCACCAGTCTGCTGCAACTGCTGATGGCATTCAGCGGAAACCGGCAGTAAGTAATAAAGTTTTCAGCATTCCGGGGCGGCACTCAGTGCCGCCCTTTTTATTTGCGGCAGAAAACCGCGACCGACTCGACGTGCGATGTCTGCGGAAACATGTTGACCACGCCGGCCGCTTCGAGCTGGTAACCCTGCACGTGAACCAGCACGGCAGCATCGCGCGCCAGCGTCGCCGGGTTGCATGATACGTAGACGATGCGCCGCGGCGCGTCGTCGTCGAGTGCATGCACCACGCCGATTGCGCCGGTTCGCGGCGGATCGATCAGCAGGCGGTCGAAGCGCCCCAGTCTGCGCAGCCAGGTGCGATCGATCTCGAACAGATCGGCCTGGATGAACGTCGCACATCGGTCCAGACCATTGCGGCGCGCATTGTCGGCCGCGCGCCTGACCAGCGGTTCGCTGCCCTCGATGCCCACCACTTCGGCACCGCGGCGCGCCGCAGCCAGCGAGAAATTGCCGAGCCCGCAGAACAGATCGGCAACGCGATGTCCCGGCTCGACTTCGAGCAGACTCAGCGCGCGCCGCACCAGCACCCGGTTCACCGCATGGTTGACCTGCGTGAACTCGGTTGGACTGAATGCCAGCCGCAGATCGAAATCAGGCAGCGCGTACTCGATGAGCGGATCGGCGCCATGCTCCAGCGGATGCGCGGTTTCGGGCCCGCCCGGCTGCAGGAACAGGCGCACGCCGGTGTCGGCCGCAAATTGCCGCAGCCGATCGATGTCGGATGCGGTCAGCGGCTGCAGATGGCGCAGCACCAGCACGTCACGGCCGTCACCTGCCGCCAGCTCGAGCTGCGGCACGCGGTTGCTGATGCTGAGACTTTCGACCAGACGCCGCAGCGGCGCCAGCAACCGTGAAATGCGCGGCGGAATCACCTCGCAGCTTTCCATGTCGGCGACATAGCTGCTGCGCTTCTCGTGGAATCCGACCAGCACGCCGCCTTTCTTCGGCACCACGCGCACGCTGAAGCGCGCGCGCTGGCGATAGCCCCACGCCGGCCCGTGAATCGCCGGCAGCATGGTTTCCGGAACGACCTTGCCGATATGTTCGAAATCGGTCTCCAGCACGCGCTGTTTCATCGCGACCTGAGCACGCGAATCCAGATGCTGGATGCTGCAGCCGCCGCACGTTCCAAAATAACAGCAGCGCGGCGCTACGCGCGATGCGCTTTCCCGCAGCACGGCACCGGCCGTGCCGACCTCGAATTTCGGCTTGCGCCGCAGCGGCACGAATTCGACCGTTTCGCCCGGCAGCGCGCCCTCGACGAACAGCACCTTGCCGTCGCGATGCGCAACGCCGCGCCCCTCCTGGTCGAGGGATTCGATGGTGACGATGTTGCTCGCATGAGGTGCCGGACGTTGCATTATGGGAGGGAAATACCCACTGTGCGGGCTCCTGCTTCGCCTGTCGCGGTCTCGCGCGTAGC
>DASSON010000206.1:0-3210 GCA_035700525.1 Burkholderiales bacterium | reverse complement strand
CCTGCGCGGCGCGCTGGCACCGGCGGCGCTGATCGCCGGCATTCTCGGCACCGCGTTCGTCTGTGCCAGCCTCGGCATGCTGGTCGCGGCGTGGACCAGGACGCTCGACAATTTCGCGGTGATGATGAACTTCGTGATCTTCCCGGTGTTCTTTCTGTCCGGCTCGCTCTACCCGATCGAGCATCTGCCGCCCGCGCTGCGCGTGGTGGCGATGCTCAATCCGTACACCTACGGTGTCGACCTGCTGAAGCACGGCGCATCTGCCGGCGGTGGCCTGTTCGGCCCCGATTTCGCAATCACGACTGATCTCGGCGTGGTGATCGGATTTACGATTGCCGCAACGCTGGTTGCATGCGTACGATTCTCGCGCGACACAGCGTACGAACCGTTGATTCGGTTTCTGGCGAAGAATCGCAATGATTAGCAAAGATCGTCCGATTAGCCGCAGGCGTAATCCGACGCAAGCGGTGAAGCGCCGCGTTCTGCCAACCGGACTTTACTTATCTACCGGTTAAGCCAATTGTTCGCCAACTCTCGACGAGCCGAGTGTGCATCGCATCAACCGCCGCCTCGTGCTCCGGCTTCATCAGCACCGCACGCAGAATGTGGCAATCCGGCGCATCAGTCGTGATGCCGGGACAGCGAGCGACAATGCGGTCGGCATGGACCTTCAGCAGACCCAGATAGAGCGGTGGCGTGGCATCGCGCAGCGCGGCTACCAGCGCGCGGCAGATGCGATCAAGCTCGGATACGCTGCGCATTCCGCGCGGCAGAAATGTGACGATGTCGAGATCAGGTTCGGCGTACAGCATGAAATCGTCCGACTCGCGAATCAATTCCGCCCAGCGCCGTGCCGCGGCAAGTGTGGCCGACAGGATGCCGGCGAATCCGGGTTCGGCATCGAACGGCAGACACTTCAGTGTCAGCCACAGCGCGCCGGCGGCGGCGCCGGCGCGTGAGCATTCGAGTCCTGCCGCACCGGGATTGAATTCGCCCGGCGTGAATTCCGCATATCCCGGCGTCTTGCCGTAGAGCGACAGCGGCGGTGCTTCGCGCCACAGCAGGGCGCTGCAGCCCAGCGGCTGCAAGCCGCGTTTGTGCGGATCGATCACAACCGAGTCGCACTGCGCGAGTGCTTTCAGCGGCGCGGACGGAACGTGTGTGTGACCGTTCCATGCCAGCGTCGCAAAGAAACCGCCATAGCAGGCATCGACGTGCAGCCGAAAGCCGTAATGTTCGCGCAGCGCGACCAGTTCGTCGATCGGATCGACCGCACCGAGCGCGGTGGTGCCGGCGGTTGCCACCACGGTAGCGATGTGTTGTCTTCTCAGCGTCTGTTCGAGCCGGCCGATGTCGATGCGGCCGGCATTGTCGATTGCGACTTTCACGCACTCGACACCAAGCAGTGCACAGTTGCGGAAATGCGCGAAGTGCGCCTGATCGCTGACCGCGACGGCGCCGCGCGGTCCCAGCTCGCGCGCGACCCACAATGATTCGAGATTCGCGATCGTGCCGCCGCTGGCGAGATGGCCGCTTGCGCTGTGCGGCAGATGCAGCATCGCGGCAATCATCGCGATCGCCTCGTGCTCCATTTCCGCGGTGGCGGGGCCGCCGGCATGATCGTAGTTGTTCGGATTGATCAGCATCGCAGCGAGATAGCCGAGCACCGCGACCGGATGCGGTGGCCGGATCATCTGCGCCGCGTAGCCGGGGTGGAAGAACGGCGGATTGGTTTGCAGCCGTGCCGCGTATTCGTGCCACGCGCGCTCGAACGACGCCGGGTCGATCTGCTGCGCCGGATGCGGTGCAATCGCCGGCCAGCGTGCCTGCCATTCCTGCACGGCGGCAGCCGCGCGCGCCAGGCAATCGTCAAGATACAGTTGACCTGCTGCAGAAACGAGCTTGTGGAGCGGAATGGCCATCGTGCGATCAGCGCACGCCGTTCACTGCGCGCAGCACCGCCAGCACGTCGCGTGTCGCGGCAACGTCGTGCGTGCGGATGATCGCGGCGCCGGCCTGTGCTGCCAGCAGCGTGGCGGCGAGACTGTACGCGGGCCCGGATACCGGGCCGCATCCGGGCGGCCTGCCGAAGATTGCCT
Source organism: Burkholderiales bacterium (assembly GCA_035700525.1). Taxonomy (GTDB): domain Bacteria; phylum Pseudomonadota; class Gammaproteobacteria; order Burkholderiales; family JBDZVW01; genus JBDZVW01. The sequence continues at coordinate 1,111 of DASSON010000206.1, read as the reverse complement.
TGCGCGAGAGCCCGACCAGCAGCGGCACGCCGAGCGTGTGCAGGTGATCGAGATGGCGTAGCAGCGCGACATTGTGCGCGGTGCGCTTGCCGAAGCCGAAGCCGGGGTCGACGATGATGCGGTCGCGTGCGATGCCGGCGCGCTCTGCGGCCTCAATGCGATGGTGCAGAAATTCGAGCACCTCGTTGACCACGTCGTCATAATGCGGATCGATCTGCATCGTCTGCGGATCGCCCTGGCGATGCATCAGGCACACGCCGACATCAGCGGCTGCCGCCGCTTTGAGCGCGCCGCCCGCCTGCAACGCGTTGACGTCGTTGATCATCGAGGCGCCGCGTGCGATCGATTGCGCGATGACTTCCGGTTTCGAAGTATCGACCGATATCGGAAAATCGTTTGCGCTCAGCGCTTCGATCACCGGCAGCACGCGCCGCAGTTCCTCGGACAGCGCCACCGACTCCGCGCCGGGACGGGTCGATTCGCCGCCGACGTCGATGATGTCGGCGCCCTGCGTCCTCAGTTCGAGCGCGTGACGAATCGCGGCGTCCGCGGTGGCATGGCGCCCGCCGGCGTAGAACGAATCGGGTGTGACGTTGACGATGCCCATCACCAGCGGTGTACTCAACGGCAGCTCGAAGCGCCCGAGCCGGATCGTCGCGGCGGAGTGGCCGGTCGATGCGTCAATTGCGGAATTTGTCATCGCTGGACTATACATCTAGCCGCTTCCCCGCCGCACGCGGTTACTGCCGTCGAACTCATAAGCGAGGATCGCCCCGGGCTCGACCCGGATGCGCCACATGTCGGGATCGTCGAAATTCTCCAGCGTGCCCTTCACGATCTGCAGTACTTCGTGATGCGTGACCACCGCGACCGCGCCGGCGTCGAACTGCGCGAGCTCCTCGAGAAACGCGATCACGCGCATTTTCAGATCAAGATACGATTCGCCGCCGGGCGCGCAGAAATGCAGCGGGTCGGAAGCGGCGGCAGCCAGATATTCGTCGATCGGCCGGCCTTCGAATCCCGAGCGGCGGTCGTTGAGGCGCGCATCGACAATCATCGGGCAGGCGTGATCGCGACGAATGATCTCCGCTGTCTGCCGCGCGCGCGGCAG
>DASSON010000205.1:0-5692 GCA_035700525.1 Burkholderiales bacterium | reverse complement strand
GTATCCGGCTATTCCGCACATATCGTTCGTTGTCGTCGGTGGTGATCGCTGATGCGCGTTGCTTTGTCAAAGCGTTGCGTCAGCGTACAATCGCCACCTGCCGCGGTTGCGGGCAATCGGCCACGCTTTGTGTTGCCGTTGTCCGGGTTCCAGGGCGGCTCATTATCGTTGCTGAAATTGGCGGGCGTGGCCGCTGCAGACGGGCAATCTGCCAGGCGCCCTGCTAAGTTTGCGAACTGTCTCCGTCGGCAGTATTGATGTGGAATACGAAATCGTGAATCTTACGCCTGATCCGGTCTTACAGAAATCTCCGTCGAAGGTTGTGCGCGACAACGGCATGCGATGCGGGCGTGTTTTTCGATGAGTCCCTCCGTCGGCCGCGCCGGCCTGCGCTCCGCCCCCGCCATTGTTTTTCTGTTCATTCTGCCGTTCACGCATACCGTCGCATTGCGATTGACCTGCCTGTTCGCGGCCGCACTTGTCGCATTGTATTCGGAGTGGCGTCCGCCGCGGCCACCGCTGCCGTGCAAACTGCCGCTCCTGCTGTGGGCCGGCATCTGCGCGCTTTCGCTGGCATGGAGCATCCATCCCGGCTACTCGGCGGGCGAGCTGAAAAACGAAGTCGGTTACGTGATGATTGCGTTCCTGGCCTTTTTCTATACGACGGGAACCGAAGCCGCATGGCGCTTGTGGCGGACAACCATCATCGCCAGTTGCATTGTCGTGTCGGTACTCGCGCTTGCATTCGTGGCACGCAGCGACAACTGGCCGATGAGCGCCCGTTTCTTCCCGGACCGCAACATGTTCAGCACTTATGTCGTGCTGGTGACGCCGCTGTTTCTCGTCACACTCGCACAAAACGGCATCAAGCCACTCACCGGCACACTGGCGGGAGTCGCCGTGCCATTGACACTGGCTTGCGGCTATCTGACGCTCAACCGCACGATGTGGCCGGCGCTCGTGATCGAGATCATCGTATTTTTCTGGCTGGTCTCGCGCAAGACGCCATCGGGCGCCCGTTCGCGTATCACCGGTGCGCTGGTGCTGATCATGCTGTGCGCGATTTTTGCGGCGGCGTTTCTGGCGGCAGACTACATGAAGGTGGGCGCTGGCGTGGCCGGCCCCAACGCGTTCGAAAAAAGTGTGAAGCAAAGCCTGCGGCCACGCATCTGGTCGTACGCCGCCGAGCGCATTGCCCAGCGCCCCGTAACCGGATACGGCTTTGGTCGCGGAATCCTGCACCAGGATTTTCAGGCCCACTCCGGAACGCCCGTCATCCAGCATGCGCACAACATGGTTCTCAATTACGCACTGGAAGCCGGACTTCCCGGCGCGCTGTTGCTGCTGTTGCTGTTCGCGGCACTGATACGAGCGTTCTGGATACTTTACGCGACCGCGCCGCGCGAGATCTGGAGCATCGGAGCATTCGGCCTTACCTTGCTGGCCGGAGCGGCCGTCAAATGCATGACCGACGACATCATCATTCGCGAGAATTCGCTGCTGTTCTGGTCGCTGATCGGGATGAGTCTCGGCTACGCCGGGCACAAGCTGGCCGGAATCACCGAATCGCCGCCTTCGCCATCAGCCCGCAACGGCGGACGATAGCGGTCCGGCAGTCGCCGGCGTTGCGGCGGCGACTGTTCGCAATGCTGCCGAAGTACCGTCAATCCCCGGCGATTCGCAAGATGCCGCCGGCGATTTCCTGCAATACGTTCGGATGCCGTTCCGCAACCTTGATCAGCGTCTGTGCGGCGGCGCTTGGCTCGCGCCGCCCCTGCTCCCACTCCTGAAGCGTGCGCACCGAGATTCCGAGCAGCGTCGCGAACTGCAATTGAGACAGCCCGGTTTTACCGCGTGCGCGAATGATCACGCCGGAATCGGCGAACCTGCGGCCGATACGGGTAATTTCGGCATCGGCCAGCCCGGCCGCGAATTCCTCCACGCCGGCATCCTGATTCTTTTCCCGGTCTGCAAATTTCCGTTCGGTCATTTTCGACATTTTCAGCAACCTCCTTCGTTTGCCAGAAAAAGGGGCCCGGCAGGTGCCGTGCGCATTGCCTGATCATCCCGGCCTGGGACAGACTCTTTCCGATGTGAAACGAACCGGGCAAACAGGCTGATTCAGTCTTGCGGAAAGCATTCGATCATTCCCGCCGCGATGGTGTTGTTCGACGCCGGATCGATCACGATGAAGCTGCCGGTCACGCGATTGGCGCCGTACGGATCCGCGAGCAGCGGCTGCTGCAGCCGGACGCGCACGCGGCCGATATCGTTGAGCTGCAGCGTGTCGGTGCGATGATGATCGAGCGTCGCGATATCCATGCGTTCGAACGGCGTCCGGAACAGCGCGGTCACCGTGCGCGTGGTGTGCTTGACCAGGTACTTGCGGCGCGGATCGAGCGGCGTCTCGTCCATCCAGCACAGCGTCGCGTCGATCGCGTCCGCAATTCGCGGCACACCATCCGGATGCGCAAGCAGGTCGCCGCGCGAAATGTCGATCTCATCCGCCAGCAACAGTGTGACGGATTGCGGCGCATGCGCGCGTTCGAGCGTATCGTCCGCGGTGACGATTGCGGCAACCGTGGTCCGCAGTCCCGATGGCAGCGCGACCAGCGGATCGCCTACCGCGACCGCGCCGGATTCGATGCGTCCCATGTAACCCCGGCCGACAGGCATGTCAGGCCGCTGCGTCCGGTTTACCAGTTGCACCGGAAAGCGAAACTGTGACGCGGCGTGCGGCACCGGCTCGATGGTTTCCAGCAGCTGCAGCAACGCCGGTCCCTGGTACCACGAAAGCCGCGTGCCGCGTTCGACCACCATGTCGCCGTTGAGCGCGGACAGCGGGATCACGTGCAGATCGCGGATGCCGAGTCGTGTGGCGAATGCCGCGAACTCGCTCCGGATCGCATCGAACGGTTCGGGCGCGTAATCGACCAGATCCATCTTGTTGACGGCGACCACGACGTGTGGAATGCCGAGCAGCTTGGCGATCAGCGCGTGCCGGCGCGATTGCGGCCGCACGCCGTGGCGCGCATCAACCAGCACGATCGCCAGCTGCGCGGTGGATGCGCCGGTCGCCATGTTGCGCGTGTATTGCTCGTGCCCGGGCGTATCGGCAATGATGAATTTGCGCGCGGGCGTGGCGAAGTAGCGATAGGCAACATCGATCGTGATGCCCTGCTCGCGCTCGGCGATCAAGCCGTCGGTGAACGACGCCAGGTCCATACCGGCGGCACCGCGGCCGCGGCTGCGTTTCTCGGCCGCGCTCAACTGGTCGTCGAACAGCGACCGGGAATCATGGAGCAGCCGTCCGATCAGCGTGCTCTTGCCGTCGTCAACGCTGCCAGCGGTGGTGAAGCGCAGCAAGCCGTCCGCCATCATCAGAAATAGCCTTCTTTCTTGCGCAGTTCCATCGCCGCCTCCGCCGCGCGATCGTCGAGCCGCGTCGCCCCGCGCTCGGTGATGCGGCTCGCGGCCGTTTCGCGGACGATCTCCTCGATCGTCGTCGCGCGCGATTCCACCGGACAGGTGCAGGTCATGTCGCCCACCGTGCGAAACCGCACCTGCACCGTTTCGACGCATTCGCCGGGACCGGGCTGCATCAACGCAGAGACCGGCACCAGCGCGTCACTGCGGCGGATCACGTTGCGTGCATGCGCGTAATACAGGCTCGGCACTTCCAGACGTTCACGCGCGATGTACTGCCAGACGTCGAGCTCGGTCCAGTTGCTGATCGGAAACACCCGCATGTGTTCGCCGGGATGAACGCGCGTGTTGTAGACACTCCACAGCTCGGGCCGCTGACGTTTCGGATCCCACTGACCGAACTCGTCGCGAAACGAAAAGATGCGCTCCTTCGCACGCGCCTTCTCCTCGTCGCGCCGCGCCCCGCCGAAACAGGCATCGAAACCGAATTCGGCGATCGCGTCGAGCAGCGTCACCGACTGGCAGGCGTTGCGACTCTGGTCGGGCCGCGTCAGCACCACCCGGCCGCGCGCGATCGAATCGTCCACCGAACGCACGATCAGCCGCTCGCCGAGCTCGGCCGCGCGCCGGTCGCGAAATGCGATCACCCCCGGAAAATTGTGCCCAGTGTCGACGTGCAGCAGCGGAAACGGAAAGCGGCCGGGCCGGAACGCCTTCTCCGCCAAGCGCAGCAGCACCACCGAATCCTTGCCGCCCGAAAACAGCAGCACCGGATTGCGGCACTCGGCGGCGACTTCGCGCATGATGTGGATTGCCTCCGACTCCAGCCAGTCGAGGTGGGTGAATTCCCGCTGCGGCGCCTGCGGCTTACGGTTCAGCAACGCATACGAAATGGCGCCGGGCTGCGGCCTGCGTGCGAAGGTTTCTTCTGCTTCTATCGTGTCCATACTCCAGTTTCCGCTGTCGATTAATGTTTCCTTTGCGTCCCTTTGTGGCCTCTGCGTCTTTGCGGTCAAGGTTTCTGTCCGGCGAAGATTTCCCCCGGCACGTGAAGCCCGCATTCCTTCGATTCCGGCGCTTCCCACCACCAGCGCCCGGCGCGCACGTCCTCGCCGGCGGTGATCGCGCGCGTGCACGGCGCGCAGCCGACGCTGGGATAACCGCGATCATGAAGCGCGTTGTACGGCACGCCGCGCTCGCGGATGTAGGTCCACACGTCGAGATGACTCCAGTCGATCAGCGGATTGAATTTCCACAATCCGTTGTCCGCATCGAACGACGATGCGGCAAGGCCGCCGCGGGTCGCCGCCTGGTCGCGACGCAGGCCGGTGATCCAGGCGCGCTTGCCGGACAGTGCGCGTTTGAGCGGCTCGACCTTGCGCAAGTGACAGCAGGCACGGCGCAGCTCGATGCTGCGATAGAACGCGTTGATGCCGTTGGCATTGACGTAACGTTCCAGCGCCTGTGCGTTCGGATAGTAGACCGTGAGTGAAATGCCGTAGTACTCGCGCACCTTTTCCATCAGTTCATAGGTCTCGACCGGCAGCCGTCCGGTGTCGAGCGTGAAAATTCCGATGCCCGGCGCGTGCCGCGCGATCAGATCGGTCAGCACCATGTCTTCGGCGCCCAGGCTGTTCGCGAATGCCGCCGGCGCGTAGCGCCGCTGGATGTCTTGCAGCAGCGAAATGGCCGTTTCAATTTTTGTGTCAAGGCTCATCGATGTGTTCCCGAATCAAAAAACCAGTCTGCCGCCAATCACGATCAGCAGTATCGCCAGTGCCGGTCGCAGCGCCGTCTCGGGCAGGCGGACGCTCAACCGGCTGCCGATCCAGATGCCGGGCACGGAGCCAACCAGCAGGCTCGCCAGTAGCGGATAATCAACCGTGCCAACAGCGGCATGGCCAAGTCCGCCGATCAACGTCAGCGGAACGGCATGCGCAATATCGGCGCCGATGATTTTCACCAGCGGCCGCTTCGGATAAAGAAAAAGAAGCGCGGGAACGCCGAGCGCTCCCGCGCCTACGGAGGAAATCGAAACCAGCACGCCGAGCAGCGCGCCGGCGATCACCGTAACAAACAGCGCATGGCGCTCGATCCATGCGTCACCGGCACGCGCCGCGCCGAGCCGGCGCAGGCGCTCGCGAAACATCAGCGCCAGCGCGGTCAGCATCAGCGCCACGCCAAGGACTGCGGTAATCAGGGTCGAATATTGGCGGCCGTCGATGGCCAGCAGGTGCAGACCCGTCACCGTCACCAGCGCCGCCGG
>DASSON010000204.1:0-3490 GCA_035700525.1 Burkholderiales bacterium | reverse complement strand
GTGACGGCGGGCACCGAAGACGTCGCGGTGCTGGCTGACGCGCAACTGGCATCGGGCGAGACGGTCGAAGCGGCGCGCCAGGCGCTGATCGCGAAGCTGGGCGAAAACATCGGCGTGCGCCGGGTTGCGCTGATCGACGCGCAGGGGCGGCTGGCGAGCTACCTGCACGGCCGCAGGATCGGTGTGCTGATCGACGTCTCCGGCGGCGATGCGCAACTGGGCAAGGATCTGGCCATGCACGTTGCGGCGAGCAAGCCGCTGACGGTCAGCCAGGAAGACGTTGCGGCCGACGTGATCGCGAAGGAACGTGAAATCTATGCGGCGCAGGCGGCCGAAAGCGGCAAGCCGGCCAACATCGTCGAAAAGATGGTCGAGGGGCGCATCGTCAAGTTTCTCGCTGAAGTCACGCTGGTCGGGCAACCTTTCGTCAAGGATCCCGATCAAACCGTCGGGCAGCTGCTGAAGTCGAAGGGCGCCACGGTCCATGCGTTCCGGCTGTTCGTGGTGGGCGAGGGCATCGAGAAGCGCAAGGACGATTTCGCGGCCGAAGTGATGGCGCAGGCCGGCCAGGCGGCGCGCTGAACGGCCGGTCCGACGGTGCAAATGACGAACGGGCACGCGATGTACAAGCGCATCCTGCTCAAACTGTCCGGCGAAGCCCTGATGGGCGAGGACAGCTACGGCATCAATCCGGCGACGATCGACCGTATCGTCGGTGAGATCGCCGAGGTGCTGGAACTCGGTGTCGAGGTCGCGGTCGTTATCGGCGGCGGCAACATTTTTCGCGGCATCGCGCCGGCGGCGCGGGGCATGGACCGCGCCACCGCCGATTACATGGGCATGCTGGCGACCGTGATGAACGCGCTGGCGCTGCAGGACGCGATGCGGCGCGTGGACATCGTCAGCCGGGTGCAGTCGGCGCTCAACATCGAGCAGGTGGCGGAGCCGTACATCCGCGGCAAGGCGATCCGCTATCTGGAGGAAGGACGGGTGGTGATCTTCGCCGCCGGCACCGGCAACCCGTTCTTCACCACCGACACCGCGGCGGCGTTGCGCGGCATGGAGATGAACGTCGATCTGGTGCTGAAGGCAACCAAGGTCGACGGTGTTTATACCGAGGATCCGAAAACGCATCCGGAAGCCATGCGCTATCAGCGGCTGACGTTCGACGAGGCCATCATCAAGCACCTGAAGGTAATGGATGCGACGGCGCTGACGCTGTGCCGGGATCAGAAACTGCCGGTCAACGTGTTCAGCATCTTCAAGCCGGGCGCGCTGAAACGCGTGGTGACGAAGGCCGGCGAAGGCACTCTGATAACTGTTGAGGGAAAGGTGACCGCATGATTGCCGACGTGAAAAAAGACGCCGAACAACGCATGAAGAAAACCCTCGATGCACTGAAGACGGATCTCGGAAAAATCCGCACCGGCCGTCCGCATACCGGACTGCTCGACCATGTGAGCGTCGACTATTACGGTACGCCGACGCCGATTCCGCAGGTGGCCAACGTGACGTTGATCGACGCCCGCACCATCGGCGTGACGCCGTGGGACAAGAAGATGACGAACGCCATCGAGAAGGCGGTCCGGGAATCCGATCTGGGACTCAATCCGGCGGCAACCGGCGACCTGATCCGGGTGCCGATGCCGGCGCTCACCGAGGAGCGCCGGCGCGACCTGATCAAGGTGGTGCGGCATGAGGCGGAAAACGCGCGCGTCGCGGTGCGCAACATCCGGCGCGATTCGAACCAGCAGCTGAAGGACCTGTTGAAGCAGAAAAAGGTGGCGGAAGACGAAGAGCGCCGCGCGCAGGACGACGTGCAGAAGCTGACCGACCGCTACATTACGGAAGTCGACAAGATGCTGGCGGCGAAGGAAACCGACCTGATGGCGGTGTAAATGGCACATACCAGCTCGACCATCGCGATTCCGGAAGCGGGCGACGTGCCGCGTCACGTCGCGATCATCATGGACGGCAACGGCCGCTGGGCGAAGCGGCGCTTTCTGCCGCGCATCGCCGGGCACCGCCGCGGCGTCGAAGCAGTGCGTGCGACGGTGCGCGCGTGCGCGGAACGCGGCGTGGAATTTCTGACGCTGTTCGCGTTCTCCAGCGAGAATTGGCGCCGACCGGCGGAGGAAGTGGGATTTCTGATGCAGTTGTTCGTCAAGGCACTGGAGCAGGAAGTGACGAAGCTTCACGACAACGACATCCGCTTCAGGGCGATCGGCGATCTGTCGCGCTTCGAGCCGCAGCTGGTGCGGCTGATCCGCGACGCCGAAGCGCTGACCCGCGACAACAGCGGGCTGACGCTGACGGTGGCGGCGAATTACGGCGGACGCTGGGACATCCTGCAGGCCGCCAACCGGTTGCTGCGGGAGCATCCGGAAGCGGCGGACGGTTTCGGTGAAGCCGATCTGCTGCCCTATCTGCAGCTCAACTACGCACCGGAACCCGATCTTTTCATCCGCACCGGCGGCGAGCAGCGCATCAGCAATTTTCTGCTGTGGCAGCTGGCGTACACCGAACTGTGCTTTACCGACACACTGTGGCCCGATTTCGACGCGGCGACACTGGATGCGGCGATCGCATCCTACCGTCGGCGCGAACGGCGTTTCGGCCGCACCAGCGAACAACTGCTGGAAACCCTCGACGCGCCGGCTGCGGCCGGCTGATGCGTGGCCCGGCGCACGGTCCCGCCGGCACGGGCTTCCGCGATGCTGAGCCAGCGTCTGCTGACCGCCGCCATTCTGCTGGCGGCCGTTGTGGCCGCGCTCTTCCTGTTGCCCGATCAATGGTGGGCGCTCGTTTTGCTGGTGCCACTGGCGATCGCGCTGTGGGAGTGGGGCGGACTGATCGGATGCAACGGCTGGCCGCGCACACTGTTGTGCGCGATCGGGGTTGGCTGCTGCGTGCTGCTGTGGATCGCGCTCGCTGCGGGTGCTCACGCGATCGCCATTGCCGCGCTGGTGGTGAGCCTGGCCTTCTGGATCGCGGCGGTGCCATGGTATCTGGGCGGCCGTCTGCCGCTGCGGCGCGCGGCGGGCGCCGTTGCCGGACTGCTGGTGATGGTGCCGGCATGGCTGGCGCTGGTTCTGCTGCCGCGACCGTGGCTGCTGCTGATGCTGCTGGCAATCATCTGGATTTCGGACAGCGCTGCGTATTTTGCCGGCCGCGCGTACGGACGACACAAGCTCGCACCCTCGATCAGTCCCGGAAAAACCTGGGAAGGTGTCGCCGGCGCGCTGGCGGCGGTGACGATGTATTTTGTGGCGCTTTGGTTTATATTCCTGAGAACACAACCTGCGGCGCACTTCTTTCGGGAATGGGCGCTGTTTCTGGCGATCGCCGTGCTGGGCATCGTCGGCGACCTGTTCGAATCGTGGATCAAGCGCCGTGCCGGCGCCAAGGACAGCGGCCACTGGCTTCCCGGGCACGGCGGCATACTCGATCGCATCGATGCGCTGACCGCCGGCATGCCGCTGGCCGCATT
>DASSON010000203.1:0-15615 GCA_035700525.1 Burkholderiales bacterium | reverse complement strand
TCACAGTCTTCATCCGCCAGCGGCTTGAACCGGTCGAAGGTGACGCTCATTTCCATCCTGATTCCCTGCTTCCGTGCAAAACCAATATCGAATTCGAATTTACCATAATTTGAGACAGAAAAAATTGAACCCGGTTGCCCGGAATACCCGGTCTTCCAGGGGTCACTTCGCGGCCGCGGCGCGCCGCGGCAGCTCGCGGATGGCCGCGGCATTGCTCCACGAAAACACTGTCTCCGCCGCCGCCTGCCACGGCAGCCATTGATAGCCGAGATGCTCGCGCGGCGCGATCGTTACCGGTTGCGGCGACGGCAGGCACAGTCCGAATACGTGCTCCGTGTTGTGTGTCACACCCGGCCGGTAACGGTGGCGCCATTGCCGGAATATCTCGAAGCGGTTCTGCTGATACCAGTCGTCAAGCCTGAAACGCAGCACCTCGAGCCCGGTCTCCTCGCGTACTTCGCGCGCCGCCGTTTCGGCCAACGTCTCGCCCGCTTCCTGGCTGCCGGTCACCGACTGCCAGAAACCGGGATGGCTCGCACGTTCCAGCAGCAGTACTTCGAGCGCCCGCGTATGAATGATCACCAGCACCGAAATCGGGATCTTGTAGCCCATCGCATTCAGTGCGTCGGCAATGCCGGCAATGAATGTCCGCCGGCCGACGCCGGGTCGAGCACCACCCACAATGCCCGGCCGTGCTCGGCCCACCACATCACGCTGTCCTCGAAAATTTCAAGCGCCGTCGCCACGCAGTCCGGCGCGTGACGCGCCAGCTCGCCGCCATGGCTCCAGAAAATCACCCGCGCCGCCGGCGGATCCCACGCAAGATCGCCGAGACAATCCGCCAGCGCATCCCAGTTGTGGCCGAACTCCGCCGGCAACCCAAGCTGTTTCGCACAGGCGGCCAGAAACTGCGCCTTGGTCGCAACGCCGGTCAGATCAAGTGCCAGCCCCTGCGCACCGGCCGCGGATATCGCGTCACGCAGTGCCGCGATGGCGCCCGCCGGTGCACGGTAAATGCCGTTGCCGCGGCCATCCTGCAGCAACTCCTGAAGATCGATTGCGTTCATTGCCGGATCCGTCTGAAACTGCGGTAGTGATCGTCGGTGTAATAGTACTCGCCGTTCGCACCGGCGATGATGCGGCGCGCGCCGCGGCTGCGCACGCGCGGCGTTTTCACCGTGTATTCGTGGTAGTAGCCGCGCGGCCGGCGCGGCAGCTGCCGCTCGTAGTTGTGGAACACCACGCCGTCGCGCGCGTACGGAAACGGGCCGCCGCGCTCGATCAGTCTGAGCGTCGTGCGCGCCTGTGCCGGCAAATCGGCCAGCGCCACATAGGGTATGGCTGGATCACCGCTGTCGCGGCCCGCCGCCTGGACGACCGCCGGCTGCGCCAGTAGTGCGCCAACCGCCAGAGCGGCGAGAACCACGAACGCCGGGAACCGGCGCGCGATCCGTTTACGCAGCCATGCCATCGGAAGCCTTCGATTGCCGCGCGTCAGGCCGGATGCTGCTCCGTCTTCGCGGTTTCGGCGCGGCGCACACGGATATGCAGCTCGCGCAACTGCTGCTCGTCGACGGTGTTCGGCGCGCGCGTGAGCAGGCATTGCGCGCGCTGCGTCTTCGGGAACGCGATCATGTCGCGGATTGATTCCTCGCCGGCCATCAGCGTCACGATACGATCGAGGCCGAACGCGATGCCGCCGTGCGGCGGCGCGCCGTATTGCAGCGCCTGCAGCAGAAAACCGAACTTGGCTTCGGCTTCGTCGGCGCCGATGTTGAGCGCGCGGAATACCTTCGATTGCACGTCCTGGCGATGAATCCGCACCGACCCGCCGCCGATCTCGGAACCGTTCAGCACCATGTCGTGCGCGCGGGCGCGCGCCGCACCGGGATCCGATTCCAGCAGTTCCTCGTGCCCCTCGGCGGGCGACGTGAACGGATGGTGCATCGCCTGCCAGCGCTTCGCATCCTCGTCCCATTCGAACATCGGGAAATCGACCACCCACAGCGGACACCACGTCCCCTGCACCAGCCCGCGCTCATGGCCGATCTTCACGCGCAGCGCGCCCAGCGCCTCGTTGACGACCCTGGCCTTGTCGGCACCGAAGAAAATCAGATCGCCGTCATGCGCGCCGCTGCGTTCGAGAATGGCTGCGATCGCCACTTCCGGCAGAAACTTGAGAATCGGCGACTGCAGGCCGGCGGCGCCCTGCGCGACCGAGTTGACCTTGATGTAGGCCAGCCCCTTCGCGCCATAGATTTTGACGAACTCGGTGTAATCGTCGATTTCCTTGCGCGACAGCGCACCGCCGCCCGGCACGTTGAGCGCCGCCACACGCCCGCCCTTGAGCTGCGCCGCATCGCGGAACACCTTGAAATCGACCTCGCGCATGATGTCGGTCAGCTCGGTGAGCTTCAGCGGTACGCGCAGATCGGGCTTGTCGGAACCATAAAGCGCCATCGCCTCATCGTAGTGCATGCGCGGAAACGGATTCGGCAGGTCGACGTCGAGCGCCTCGCGAAACACCTGCCGGATCAGCGCTTCCATCAGTTCCATGATTTCGTCCTGGCTCAGGAACGAGGTTTCGATGTCGATCTGCGTGAATTCCGGCTGGCGGTCGGCGCGCAGGTCCTCGTCCCGGAAGCATTTGACGATCTGGTAATAGCGGTCGAAACCGGAAATCATCAGCAGCTGCTTGAACAGCTGCGGCGACTGCGGCAACGCGTAGAACTCGCCCGCATGCACCCGGCTCGGCACCAGGTAGTCGCGTGCGCCCTCCGGCGTCGAGCGCGTCAGCATCGGCGTCTCGATGTCGATGAAACCGTGCCGGTCGAGGTAGTTGCGCACCGCCATCGCCACGCGGTAGCGCAGCCGCAGGTTTTTCTGCATCTGCGGCCGGCGCAGATCGAGGAAGCGGTACTCCAGCCGCACGTTCTCCGAAATGTTGTCGTCGTCCATCTGGAACGGCGGCGTCAGCGACGGGTTCAGGATTTCGATGTCCTGCGCCAGCACTTCCACCTCACCGCTGCGCAGATCCGGATTGACGGTGCCCTCGGGACGCGGCCGCACCTTGCCGGTGACGCGCAGCACGAATTCATTGCGAACGCGCTCGGCAATCTGAAAAGTGGCCGGGCTGTCCGGATCGCACACCACCTGCACCAGCCCTTCGCGGTCGCGCAGGTCGATAAAGATCACACCGCCGTGGTCACGCCGCCGATGTGCCCAGCCGTACAGGGTCACGGTCTGGCCCAGCCGTTCGCGGTCAATCAGTCCGCAATATTCAGTACGCATAAATCGTCATCCGGAAGAATACGAAAGGTCGGAGAAATGCTGCAATGCCCGCGCCGGCAGGCACGGTCATGTGACGCGGTCGGGCGCGTGCTCGACGTTGCCGGCATCCGGCGGCACGCCCCTCGCTGCGAGTATTTTTTTGCCATTGCTGCCGGGCACAACGACGCCCATCGAAATAATGTACTTGAGCGCTTCGTCCACGCTGAGATCGAGAAAGATGACGTCGGCACGCGGCATCATCAAAAAAAACCCCGACGTCGGATTGGGCGTGGTGGGCACGTAGACGCTGACATAATCGCCCGCCAGACGATCCGCGACTTCGCCGCCCGGAACGCCGGTCAGGAATGCGATGGTCCACGATCCCTGGCGCGGATACTGCACCAGCAGCGCGCGGCGAAATGCCTGTCCGGAACCGGAAAACAGCGTATCCGACACCTGCTTGACGCTGGAGTAGATGGTTTTCACCACCGGGATGCGGTTCAGCAGCGCTTCGCCGACCTTCACCAGCTTCTGGCCGAGGATATTGGTCGCAAAGACGCCGGTGACGAACAGAATCACGATCGTCAGCAATACGCCCATCCCCGGAATTTTGACGCCGATGTAGGTGTCCGGCCGCAATGCCGGCGGCAGCAACAGCAGCGACTGGTCCATCGTGCTGACCAGCAGGTGCAACACCCACAACGTGATGATCAGCGGCACCCACACCAGCAGGCCGGTCAGAAAATAGCGTTTCACGGCTGCCATTCCGCCGTGCGCAAGCAGGCTGCGCCGCATGATGCTTCGGCGCAAACATGAGATTTCATCGCTGCCCTCCCCGTGACGGTTCCTGCTCAGCCACTGGCCGGACGATCGGCCGTGGTGCTGTCTGATCCCGTTTTGGGCGACTCGGTCTTTGCCGGTTCGGATTTCACGGATTCCGTTTCGGTTTTTTTCTTCGCCTTGTCATGCCCGGCGGATGCCGATCCGCTTCCCTTGTTTCTGAAGTCGGTCACGTACCAGCCGGTGCCCTTGAGCTGGAAGCCGGCCGCCGTCACCATCTTGCCGAACGTGCTCTTTCCGCACTCCGGGCACACCTTGAGCGGCGCATCACTTAATTTCTGCAGATATTCTTTCTGGAAACCGCATTCTGAACAACGATATTCGTATATGGGCATGATTGACGTCCTTGAACCGAAACAACCCCCTTTTTGCAAAAAAGTGATTATACCTTATGCAGTTAGGAAGTACATCAGCAACATGGGGGCGATCTCCGGGAAAAGCAAGTCGGCTACACATCGCCTCGGGCGCGCGTTGGTGTGCCGCGCCGACCTACGGCAGAATACGGTTTTCCATCCACTTGTCGGGCGCTATGCCGCCAGAATGTCTGCACCGCATGTCCATTCAGCTGCCGTGGGCGATCCTGCTCGCGGCACTGCTGCTGGCAATGCCGCACGCGCATGCGAATGATGACGTCTATCTGATCGGCGGTAATGTCAGTCCACAGACCGACGTGCGCGGCAGCCTGTATGCGGCGGGCGGCATCGTCAGCATTGCCGGACACGTCGCCGGCCACGCGACCGCGATCGGCCGCAACGTCACGCTGACGCCCGGCGCAACGGTCGGCGATGGCGCATGGATCGCCGGCGGCACGGTGGCAATCGGCGGCCGCATCACCGGCAATGTGCGGCTCTATGCCCGGCACATCGTGATTCTGGGCGCGATCGACGGCAATCTGCGGCTCGTCGCGCAACGCATCGACATCCTTCCCGGCGCGCGCATCCGCGGCAATTTGTCCTATCTCAGCAGCGAACGCGTCCACATCGACCCGGCAGCCACGATTTCGGGCACGATTACCCGTACCGGCGGCTGGCTGCGTTCGCTGCAACGGTGGTTCGCGGTGCCGCTGCCGGCGGCGTTTCATCTCGACCCGCTGCTGTTTGCGGGGTTCTTTATCGTCGGCGCACTGCTCGCACTCATATTTCCGCGCTTCACCCGCAACGCGTCGAGCGTGCTGGCACGTCATCCGTGGGCCAGCATCGCGTTCGGCTTCGCGATATTCGTGGTGACGCCGCCGCTCATTTTCATGCTGCTGATCACCATCATCGGCATTCCGCTCGCGTTTCTGCTGATGATGCTCTACAGCGCGGTGATGCTAATCGGTTTTCTGATCGCGCTGCTGGCGCTCGGCGACCGTATCGGCAGCGTGTTCCGCGCCGCGCCGCCCGGCTTTCCGCTGCGCATGCTGTGGTTCGCAGTGGCGCTGTTCCTGATCATGGCGCTGCGCAGCGCGCTGCCGGCGCCGGGGCACATCATTGCGCTGATCGTGCTGCTGGCCGGTGTCGGCGCGTTCGTGTTGCGCCTGTTGCGCAGCTATCCTGATTCCGCATAACCGCTAAACGGAGAACCCCTTGATGAACGATCCGCTGGGACGCTGCCGTGCACTCGCCGACCGCGCCGCCGCCCTCGGCGCGGTACCGACCGCCGTGGTGTACCCGTGCAGCCGGGATGCGCTCACCGGCGCCTTCGAAGCCGCTGCGCTGGGACTCATCACGCCAGTGCTGATCGGGCCGGCCAGTCGCATCACCGCGCTGTGCCGCGACACGCAGCTCGATAGTTCATCCTGTTCCGTCATCGACGTCGACGACCCGACAGCCGCCGCGCGCGAAGCGGCGGCGATGGCCGGGCGCGGCGAAGTCCGCTGCCTGATGAAGGGCAGCCTGCATACTGACGAACTGATGGGCGTCGCGGTATCGCGCGACGCCGGCCTGCGCACCGCGCGCCGCGTCAGCCACGTTTTCGTGATGGACGTGCCGACGCACGACCGGCTGCTGCTGATCAGCGACTGCGCGGTCAACATCGCGCCCGATCTGCCGGCGAAGCGCGAAATCGTGCAGAACGCGATCGCACTGGCGCACGCACTTGGCATCGCGACGCCCCACGTCGCGCTGCTGTCCGCAGTCGAAACCGTCAATCCGGCGATTCCGTCGACGCTGGATGCCGCCGCGCTGTGCAAGATGGCGGACCGCGGACAGATCACCGGCGCCGTGCTCGACGGTCCGCTGGCGTTCGACAACGCAATCTCCGCCGAGGCCGCGCACATCAAGGGAATCGACTCGCCGGTGTCGGGCCGCGCCGATATTCTGATCGTGCCGGCGCTGGAAGCCGGCAACATGCTCTACAAGCAGCTCGTCTACCTGTCGGGCGCGCTGGCCGCCGGCGTCGTGCTGGGCGCGAAAGTTCCGATCATCCTGACCAGCCGCGCCGACAGCCCGGAAAGCCGCACTGCGTCCACCGCAGTCGCCTGCCTGTGGGCGCACCATCTGCAGGAAACCGCGTGAGTACGGCGATTCTCGTCGTCAATGCCGGCTCGTCCAGCTTCAAGTTTGCGCTTTACCCCGCCGCCGGCACGGACGCTCCATACTGCCGCGGTGAGATCGAAAACATCGGTGCCGCGCCGCGGCTGCACGTAACCGACGGCGCCGGCAATCCCATCGAGGACGCAAAGGCCGACGGTGCCACCTACCAGGATGCGCTGCGCCATGTGCTCGACTGGATCGCACGGCATTACGCCGATCACGACATCGTCGCTGCCGGCCACCGCGTCGTGCACGGCGGCACCCGCTACCGCGCGCCGGTGCGGATCGACAACGATGTTATCGCCACGCTCAAGAAATTGATTCCGCTGGCGCGCGTTCACGAACCACACCAGCTCGACGTGATCCTCGCGCTGGTTGCACAACGGCCGGAACTGCCACAAGCGGCCTGCTTCGATACCGCATTCCACCGCACACAGCCAGAGATCGCGCAACTGTTCGCGCTGCCGCGCGAACTGGCCGACGCCGGAATCCGGCGTTACGGATTTCACGGCCTGTCATACGAATACATTGCGTCGGTGCTGCCGCAGCATCTCGGCGCGCAGGCCGACGGCAAAGTCATCGTCGCGCATCTCGGCAACGGCGCCAGCATGTGCGCGATGAACGAACGGCGCAGCATCGCCACCACGATGGGGCTGACCGCGCTCGACGGTCTGGTGATGGGCCAGCGCTGCGGCGCAATCGATCCCGGCGTGCTGCTCTACCTGATCGAGGAACGCGGGCTGACGGTGACGGAAGTCTCCGAGCTGCTGCACGAGCGCTCGGGACTGCTCGGTGTTTCAGGCATCAGCCACGACATGCGCACGCTGCTCGCATCCGACGATCCCCGTGCCGCGCAGGCGGTCGAACTGTTCGTCTATCATGCGGCACGTGCGGCGGGCTCGCTTGCCGCCGCGCTGGGCGGACTCGACGCGCTGGTGTTCACCGGTGGCATCGGCGAGCATTCGGCGCCGGTGCGGGCCGCGATCGGCCGCCGTCTTGAATGGCTCGGGATCGAACTGGATGACGCCGCGAACGAGCGTAGCGGCCCGCGCATCAGCGCGCCGGGCAGCCGCGTCAGCACGTGGGTGATCCCGACCAACGAGGAACTGGTGATTGCGCGCCATACGCGGCGCGTGCTGGGGCCGAGGGCCGGATGAAACGCTGCCCGGCTTCGCACCGCGCGAACATGCATGGCGCGCGTTAACGCAATGCTGACAAAAAAAACCGGGGCGATTCAAAACAACCATCCACTGCGGATTTTTCGACGGATCGTACGGCTGTTGCCGCATACCGCCACCGCGCTCCAGTTAATACGTAGCTAAATGATATTAAACAATAATATTGTGTGACAGCACCGGAACTTCGCTATCCGCTCACCCATCTAAACTGATGTCGTTGTCCTGCGGATCAGTTGACCGACATTTGTCCGCGGGATTTTGCGTAAAGGAGCACACTATATGGAAACTACCATTGAGCATGGTGCACATGAGTTTCATCAAGGTGAGCTGACCAAGGGCTCGAGTGTCGAGGTGATGGGAGGGATCGCCGCGGTGGTTCTGGGAATCATCGGGCTGGCACACGTGGTGCCGAAGTACGTGCTTCCAATTGCGGGAATCGTGCTCGCCATCACGCTGATGGCGCGAGCCGCGGTGGTGTCCGCGGAGTATGCCCACGTTCTGGCGGCAATGAGAGAAAAAGGCGGACTGGGGCACATGGAACTGCGCAGCAACAGCATGAGCGCGGAAGCACTCGCCGGAGGCGCGGCGCTGGTGCTCAGCATTCTCGCGATTCTGCAACTGGAGCCCGCGGTCCTGATGGCCGTGGTGTCGATCGTGCTGGGTGCGGGGTTGCTGCTCGGAAACGGAGCGCGGACACGTCTGGATGCGCTGAAGGTCGAACTCGTGACCAATCATGACCTGGCGGAAAAAGTCGCCGATCTGGAATCGTCCGGATCCGCCGGTGCGCAAGCGCTGGTCGGTGTGGCGGCGGTCGTCCTCGGCATCCTCGCGCTGGTCGGCATGAATCCGGCGGTGCTGGTGCTGGTCTCGATGCTCGCCATCGGCGCCGCAACGCTTCTCAGCGGTTCCGCCATCGAGAGCAGGATGGTGAACATGATGCTGGGGCGGTAATCCCGATCCGCATTCAGTAAAACAATCGCGGGTGGTGCGATGATCGCACCACCCGCGATTTGTTTCAGGAAACAAAAAAGAATCGTTGCGTTCAGAATGGTTGTGTACACAAGCCCCGGTCGTGCGGGACGAATTCGTCAGCGCGCCGTCGTTCCACCATCGACACGGTAATTCACGCCGGTCAGGAACTCCCCGCGGTCCGACACGAGCAGTGCGACGACCTCGGCGATGTCTTCGGTGGCGCCGATGCGACCCGGCGGAACATACCGGAGCCAATCATCGGGGGAAAATCCCGGAGCCGTCTTGCTGAACTCGTCGGAACCCGGCGTCGAGATGATACCGGGCGACATGACGTTCACACGGATGCCGCCCGGCGCGAGTTCCACCGCGAGCCTGCGCGAGTAGTATTCGAGCGCCGCCTTTGCGGCCCCATAGTGCGCAAAGGGACCAAACGGCATCGTTGCTGCCGCCGAAGAGATGTCCACGACGGCTGCGGCTTCGATGCCCGGAGCGCCGGGAGGACTGCGCTCGTGAGGCGGATCGCGGCGAAGAGGTTGAGCGCGAAGCTATCATGCCACGCCTTGTCGGGGATCGTCCATGACCCTCCCGGAAACGCGCGTCCACCGCCCGCGTTGTTCACGAGAATGGGCTCCGAATATCGAATGGAGTGACCGGGCGGGCGTAGCGCGTCAGATTTGCGCCAGGCCACCGTCGACGGCGACCTCGCTGGCGGTCATGAAGCTGCTGTCCTGCGACGCGAGAAAGGCAGCCGCCGCCCCGAGCTCCGCCGGATCGGCCATGCGCTGGAGCGGATTCATCGAGGCGAAGGCCTTCATGCCCTCCTCGCCCAGCGCTTCCACCGCGAGTTCGGTCGCCGTCGGCCCGGGTGACAGCACGTTTATCCGGATGCCGGTGCCTTTCAGGTCCTCCGCCCAGGACCGCGCGAGGTTGCGCACTGCCGCCTTGCTCGCACTGTAGACGCTGAATGCCGGGGCACCCGTGGTGCCGGCGCTCGATCCGGTCAGGATTATCGAACCGCCCCGGCCCATCAGAGGTAGCGCCTTCTGGACCGTGAAGATCAAACCCTTCACGTTGGTGTCGAAGATTTCGTCAATGTGCTCGGCGGTGATCTTGCCAAGCGCAAGCAGGCTTCCCGCCCCGGCATTGGCGAAGACGATGTCGAGGGTTCCGCGCTCGGCCTTCACCGCCGCGTAGAGTCGGTCGAGGTCGGCCGGATCGGAGACCGAGCCCTTCACCGCGCGGGCATTGGGCCCGAGGTCGGCCACAGCGGCGTCGAGCGCTTCCTGCCGGCGGCCGAAGATGAAGACGAAGGCGCCCTCTTCGACGAAGCGCCTTGCTGCGGCGCGGCCGATGCCGGTAGCGCCACCGGTGATCACGGCGGTCTTTCCATTCAGTCTGTTCATGTCATGCATCCTTCCGGTGACCAGGGCACGGCGGCCGCTGAGTTCTTTCGAGAGATCGAGTTTGTTGGACATGAGATGTTTCCTTGCAGATGGGTTAATGTTTCCGGAGCAGTGATCCAGGCTGCAGGGTGATCACGATCTTGCCGTGATGGCCTTGCATCGCTCACGGCTCTTTCCTGAACAGGTTCTGGAACAGCAATCCGCGGGACCGGTTATCGAGGATGTTCAAGGCGACGCCGCCTTCATCGAGCCGGCCGAGTTCGACGGGTGCGAAGCCAAGGCGGGTGGCCAATGCGACGATCGTGGCACTGGCGTCCGCATCATTGCTGGAAACGAACACCACCTGCTGCTGTCCGTTCACCGCGGGATTCGCACCCAGCCGCGCCACCGGCAAGTGGTTGAAGGCCTTGACCAGCTTCGCACCGGCAACGAGCTGCGCGTTGATCTCCGATGACAGCAGTCCACGCGACTCCGTTTCGCGGCGGTCGGCGGGTTGCAGCGTGTTGGTCACATCGACCACGAGCTTGCCGGTCCAGTCGGAGCGCTTCGCCGCCACCGCCGGAACCTGCAGGAATCCGACCGCGAGGAAAATGACAGCCGCATCGAGTGCGCGCTCCAGCGTGACCGGCGCTACATGCCGCCCCAGCTCCCCGGCGATCGCCGCCATGGAATCCGGTCCGCGCGAGTTGGCGATCTGTACGTCGACTCCGGCCTTCGCGAAAAGGCCTGCCAATGTCCGGCCGACGGGACCGGAACCGACGATGCTGTATTGCGTGTTCATGACTGTTCTCCAGTGATGAAAATGGAAGATGGCGGGATTCACGCCCACCAGCCGGCTCTGTCGAACGCCAGGCGCGGGTTGCGCGGGAACGGCGTGCCGGGTTTGCCGTAGCCAAGGCTGCAGATGAAGTTGGAGTGGATGCGGGTGCCGGCGAAAAACGCACGATCGACACCGGCGTTGTCGAACCCGGACATGGGTCCGCAGTCGAGGCCCAGTGCGCGCGCCGCAAGGATCAGGTAGGCGCCCTGCAGGCTGCTGTTGCGCCTGGCCGTGTCCTCGTTGACCCCCGGCTGTTGGTAGTACTCGCGCAGAGCTGCTCCTCGCGCGGGGAACAACTGCGGCAGCGTCTCCGGGAACGCGAGGTCGTAGCCGATGATCACCGTGACGGGTGCCGCCAGGATCTTCGGCTGGTTGGCATCCATCGCGAGTGCCGACAATTTTTGCTTGCCTTCGGCGCTCTTCACCCACACCAACCGTGCAGGACTGCTGTTGGCGGCGGTGGGAGCCCACTTGAGCAACTCATAGAGCTCGCGGATCGTCTGCGCATCGACGTCGCGGGAGCTCCACTCGTTGTAGGTTCTGGCGAGCCGGAACAGTTGATCGAGGGACGCGGCGGGCAGTGCGCCTTTCGTGCTGCGTGGGCGCAAAGGCACCTGGCTGCGGGACGCGGCGGGCTGGCGAACGTTTGCCAGCGGGTCATCAAGATGGTCGAGGTGCGCAAGAGGCATGTTCGTCTCCGTGTGGTTATGACGGGACGTATCGTGAGCGCTGACAAGCAATCTGAAAAGATGATATTTTATGATTTGATCGATCTATATATGGGATGGATTGCCATGCTCGATGCGGTCTCGCTGGATCAGCTCCGGGCCTTCATCGCCGCAGTCGACGAGGGCAGCTTCTCTGCCGCGGCGCGCAAGCTGTATCGCGTGCAGTCCGCGGTGAGCGGATGGATCGGTGGTCTGGAAGCGCAGCTTGATGTGGTGCTGTTCGATCGTACGGCACGTTTTCCGAAGCTCACACCCGAAGGCGTGTTGTTGCTCGCGGACGCCCGCAATGTCATAGCCGGAGTCGACGCCATGAAGGCTCGCGCCAAACTCATGGCGGGAGGCCTCGAGGCCGAGCTGTCGGTCGTCGTCGACGTATTTTTCCCAACCGCAACGATTGCGGCGGTGGCGAAAGGTTTCGCAGAGCAGTTTCCGTTGACTCCATTGCGGCTGTTCGTTGAGGGTCTGGGCGCGGCTTACCAGCCGGTACTGGACGAGCGTTGCAGCCTGGGCATCCTGGCATCACTGCCGGTCGAGTTTCCGTCGCTGGTCAGCGAACACATGGATGAAATTCCGTTGGTTGTGGTGGCAGCCCCCAGCCACCCTTTGGCCCGGCTTCATGGCCGAATCCCCAAACGCGAGCTGGCCAGGCACGTACAGCTGGTGCTCACGGACCGGTCCCATTGGTTGGCGGGCAAGGACTACGGCGTCTTCTCGCCGAAGACTTGGCGGCTGGCGGATCTTTCGACCAAGTACGCGTTCCTCAAGGATGGCGTTGGCTGGGGCAGCCTGCCGCGGCACATGGTCACGTCTGACATCGACGCCGGAAAGCTGGTATCGCTCGACATCGGCGGGAAGCTGGCGCTGGGCATGAGTGCCGTTTACCGGGAGTCCGCAGCGCCCGGTCCGGCAGGGCGCTGGTTCATCGAACGGGTGAAGACATTGTCCGGTAATCCCGAGCGACGCGGCAAATCCCTCAGGCGGTCATCATGAGGCGATACCGTTCAGCAGCGCCAGTTCGTTCCCGGGCAATGTGAGCGTCGCGCTGGCGAGGTTCTCGCGCAGGTGGGTGATCGACGAAGTACCGGGGATGAGCAGGATGTTCGGCGAACGTTGCAGCAGCCACGCCAGCGCGACCTGCATGGGCGTGGCATCGAGCCGCGCGGCCACTTCAGAGAGTGTTGACGACTGCAACGGGCTGAATCCGCCAAGCGGGAAGAAGGGCACGTAGGCAATGCCGTCGCGGGCCAGTTCGTCGATCAATGCATCATCGTCGCGGTGCGCAATGTTGTACTGGTTCTGGACGCAGATGATTTCGGCGATGCGGCGGCCTTCGGCGACCTGGGCAGGCGTGACGTTGCTCAAGCCGATGTGGCGCACCAGCCCCTGCTGCTGAAGCTCGGCCAGTGTCGTCAGGGATGCTTCGATGGATCCTTCGGCAGGCCCGTGGGCATCGAACATACTCCGCAGGTTGACGACCTCCAGTACATCCAGCCCGAGGTTGCGCAGGTTGTCGTGCACTGCCCGCGTCAGCTCATCCGGCGAGAGAGCCGGCAGCCACGCGCCCTGCTCGTCGCGTCGCGCACCAACCTTGGTGACGATGACAAAATCGTTGGGATAAGGCGCGAGCGCCTCGTGGATCAACTGGTTCGTGACGTGGGGACCATAGAAGTCGCTGGTGTCAATGTGGTTCACGCCGGACGCGACGGCCTCGCGCAATACAGCCAGCGCCGCACCGCGGTCCTTGGGCGGCCCGAATATGCCAGGTCCTGCAAGCTGCATGGCGCCGTAGCCGAGCCGCTTCACGGTACGATTGCCGAGGGTGAACGTACCGGACAGATCGATATTGGACATGGAGTTTTTCCTCAAGCGTCGAAGAGGTAGCCAAGATAAGTGCGCTCCGGCATCGTGACAACCGGGTACAATCCGCACAGGCTGTTCTGAATCTCGGACAATGAAAGCCAATCTGGAGGATTTGAACGCTTTCGTGACAGTGGCGCATGCCAAGGGCTTTCGCGAAGGCGCGCGGGCGGGCGGCACGAGTGCATCCAAACTCAGCGAAGCGGTCCGCCGGCTGGAAACACGGCTTGGCGTCAGGCTGTTGAATCGGACAACGCGCAGTGTCGTCCCGACCGAAGCAGGCCTGCGCCTGCTGGAACGACTCGACCTGGCACTGGGCGAGGTGGATGCGGCGCTGGACGCGGTCAACGATTACCGGGACAGACCAACCGGCACGCTACGACTCAACGTCCCGGTCAGTGCAGCGCGCCTGGTGTTGCCCGCCATCGTTCCGCGTTTCCTCGCGGCCTATCCCGACATCCGTGTCGAAGTCATCACCGAGGAAAGTTTTGTGGACACGCTTGCCGCCGGTTGCGACGCCGGCATCCGCTACGAGGAAAGGCTGGAGCAGGACATGATTGCGCTGCCGATCGGGCCTCGCACTCAACGCTTCGCGACCGCGGCTTCGCCGGGCTACCTCGAGCGTCACGGCCGACCACGACACCCCCGGGAGCTGCTCGACCACGCGTGCTTGCGTGCCCGCTTTCCCAGCGGCGCGATGCCGCCTTGGGAATTCGAGCGCAACGGCGAGGTCATCAAGGTCGATCCCGCGGGTCCATTGATCGTGCGGGCCGGCGGGGCCACCGATCTCGCGGTGGACGCCGCGATTGCCGGTATCGGTGTCGTGTACCTGTTCGAGGATTGGCTGCGCCCGCATTTCGATGGCGGTGCGCTGGTACCTCTCCTCGAACCGTGGTGGCAACGCTTCTCCGGACCGTTCCTCTATTACCCCGGGCGGCGCCTGGTGCCGACGCCGCTCCGGGCCTTCATTGATTTCGTCAAGGCAATGAGCGAATGACCATGATGGGGCCGGCGCTCTACGCTTCGACATAGCGCCCCTGATCGAGATCGGCCGGCAGGCCGGGTTGCGTCGGCACCGGCAACGTCCACGTGACGCATACCCAGTCCGGCGAAATCGCGCAGCGACGCGATATCGGCCACGCCAAGCATGCACCCCTGCCAAATTCAGTGACGAAAAAAGCCCGTGAACTACCGCTCACGGGCCCGCTAGTTACAAATTTAGAGAAGTGCTCGCTAGAACGGAATGTCGTCGTCCATGTCGTCGAACGCACCGCCGCCCTTCTTCGCCTGTCCGCCGCCACCGCTTGTCGCCGCAGCCGGCGCGCGCTCGCGTGCCATCGGCTCCGATCCGCCGGAGCGCGAGCCGAGCATCTTCATGTCGGACGCGACGATTTCAGTAGTGTACTTCTCCTGTCCTTCCTTGTCGGTCCATTTGCGGGTCTGGAGCCGCCCCTCGACATAGACCGGACTGCCTTTTTTCAGATATTCGCTGGCGATCTCGGCAAGCCTGCCGAAAAACACGACCCGATGCCATTCGGTGCGTTCCTGCTTTTCCCCGGCCTTGTCCTTCCACACGTCCGTCGTGGCGAGCGTCACGTTGGTCACCGCAGCGCCATCGGTCGTGTAGCGGGTTTCGGGATCGCGTCCCAGATTGCCGATCAGAATGACCTTGTTTATCGATGCCATTTAAGTTCTCCCTGCGATCAATTCAAGTACCGTCTGTTCGTCGAACCCCTTGCGATCGACTTTCACATACGCCAGCCGCTCACTGGCAATCACCAGCACTTCGCGCACGCCGGGCAACGATTGCAGTCGCTCCGACAGGCCATGCGCCTGGCCCGTGCCCATTTCCGGAATCGTGTAGATTTTCGTTTCGACCGCGCCCGGCACGATCATGCCGCTCGCGAGCAGCAGCCAGCCCGCGATCAGCAGCAGATTGAAGACCACCGTCGCATCGACGCCCCAGTGCTGATACAGCACGCCGCCGACTGCCGCACCGGTGAACGAGCCGAGAAACTGGCTGCTGCTGTA
>DASSON010000202.1:0-3427 GCA_035700525.1 Burkholderiales bacterium | reverse complement strand
GGTCCGGCGGGCTCACGAACGGCTTTTTTTTGCGCCGCAGGCGCGTCCAGTCGCGTCAAGCGTCGCGTTTGAACCGCTGTTCGCCGGTGAACAGCAGATAATGCTTGCCGCCGGCTGCGCGGCCGATCATCGTCAATCCGGTGCGACGCGCAACCTCGTAGCCCATCTGCGTCAGGCCCGAGCGCGACACCAAGATCGGAATTTCCATCTGCGCGCATTTGATCACCATTTCGGAAGTGAGCCGCCCGGTGGTGTAGAAGATTTTGTCGGCGCCTTCGACGCGATCGAGCCACATCTGCCCGGCAATCGCATCGACGGCGTTGTGACGGCCGACGTCTTCGACCATCATCAGAATCTCGGTGCCGTGGCACAGTGCGCAGCCGTGCACCGCGCCGGCCTCCTTGTAGATCGTGTCGCGGTAGCGGACGTTGTGCAGCAGCTCATGCAGCATCGATTCGGTGATGAACGTATCCTGCGACAGCCGGATGCTGTCGATCTCGTCCATCAGGTCGCCGAACACGGTGCCCTGGCCGCAGCCGGTGGTGACAGTGCGCTTGCCCATGCGGCCGTCGAAATCGACCGAGCTGCCGCGGGTGGTGACGACCACCGAGTCGACGTCCCAGTCGACCTGCACCGCAACGATTTCGTCGATGCTGCCGACCAGGCGCTGGTTGCGCAGATAGCCGATCGCCAGCGCTTCCGGTGCACCGCCCAGCGTCATCAGCGTCACGATTTCGCGCTTGTCGACATACAGCGTCAGCGGATGTTCGCCGGCAATCGGCGTCGGTACCCGTTCACCGCGTTCGTTTATTGCGTCGACGGTGAAGGTCGCCGGCCGGGCGGCGTGCGTGATCTGAGGACGGTACGGGGTGTCCATTTTGTCAGTGAGGTGTGAGGCGAGACGAGTGAGGCGTGGAGAAGCGGAGGGTTTTACCCCTCACTCCTCACACCTCACCCGCCTATATACGACATTTCGATCTTTTCCAGCTTTGCCGTGGCTTCGCCGCGGATTTCGGAGTAACGGTCGCTGCGGTTGCTCCAGATTTCCGCGAGGGCGGCGGCTATCTCGTCGTCGCCGGCGTTGCCGCGCAGCAGCGCCCGCAGATCGTGGCCGCGGGTCGCGAACAGGCAGGTGTAGAGCTTGCCCTCGGTCGACAGGCGCAGGCGTGTGCAACTGCTGCAGAAGGCCTGTGTCACCGATGCGATGACACCGATCTCGCCGCCGCCGTCGGCGTAGCGCCAGCGTTCGGCCACCTCGCCGTGATAATTGGGATCGAGCGCTTCGAGCGGCATTTCGGCGTTGATGCGTGCGATGATTTCCTTTGCCGGAACCACGTCATCCATGCGCCAGCCGTTGCTGTGGCCGACGTCCATGTATTCGATGAAGCGCAGAATGTGTCCGCTGCCGCGGAAATGGCGCGCCATGTTGACGATGTCGTGATCGTTGACGCCGCGCTTGACCACCGCGTTGATCTTGATCGGCGCCAGACCGGCGGCCGCCGCCTCGGCGATGCCATCGAGCACTTTCGCCACCGGGAAGTCGACGTCGTTCATGCGCTTGAATACCGCGTCGTCGAGCGAATCGAGGCTTACCGTGACGCGATCGAGCCCGGCCGCTTTCAACGCGCGCGCCTTCCTTGCCAGCAGCGAACCGTTGGTGGTGAGCGTCAGATCGAGGCCGTCGATCGCGGCGAGCATTTCGATCAGCCGCTCGACGTTGCGCCGGAGCAGCGGCTCGCCGCCGGTAAGCCGGACTTTCCGCACACCGTGCGCATGGAAAATCCGCGCCAGCCGCACGATTTCCTCGAAGCTCAGCAGCTCGGCGCGCTCCAGAAACGGATAATCCTTGCCGAAAATTTCCTTCGGCATGCAATAGACGCAGCGGAAATTGCAGCGGTCGGTGACCGAGATGCGCAGATCGCGCAGCGGCCGGCCGAGGCGGTCGGTGAGCGTCGCCGGCGGGGCGGACGCTAGTGCGGCAGGAATCGAACGGGCGTTCATCATTGAATTATCTCAAAAGCGCTGCACGCCGTCCAAGTAAAGACACTATTCTGCGGTCAACTATCGGCTGTCGCGGCAGGCTTGAACAGTGGATCGCGGTGCCGCACAATCCGCAATCGATGGAGCGCAATGCCATGCCTGCTGCCGCCACAGACGAATTCGCGCGGGGCTGGCCGGTCGCCGTGATCATGCGCCGGCTGAAGCTCGACAATCCGTATGCGGATGTCGCATGGTCGGCGCACGAAATCGTGCACGACGGTTTCGAAGATTGTCCGATGCATTGCGTGATCGCCGAAAGCGAGCGCGAGCGCCAGGTGCTGTTTCGCGGCTTCCGGCTCGGACTTCACGTGCCGGAGGCCGCCGGCTACCATATGAACATCACGTCGCCGGAACCCAAGGTGTTCGTGCTGTGGCGCATGCACGGTGACGACGCGTGTCCGGAACTGCTGACAGTCAGCTATGATGAAGGGGCACGCTGGGCGGACAGCGGTGAGCAGGTGGATGGCGTTGCGCTGCCGCGCGAATTGCTGACGTGGATCGCACGCTTCGTCGACTGCCACTACCGACCCGAGCCCGAGCTGCCGCGCCGGCGCAAGCGCCGGGGGGAGGCCGACACATGAGTGACGACAGGCAACGCAACGGAGAAAAGTTTCTCGACCGCTGGTCGCGCCTGAAGCAGCAGGCGCGCACGCAGCCGCCGTCGCCGGCCGCCGGGAAGCGGAATGAGCCGGTTCCGGCGCCGCCGCTGCCGTCGCTGGAGAGCCTGACGTTCGACTCCGATTTCAGCCCGTTCATGCATCCTGAAGTCGACGACGGGTTGCGGCGCATGGCGCTGAAGAAGCTTTTCAGCGATCCCCATTTCAATCGCATCGACGGCCTTGACGTCTACATCGATGATTACACCGGTGCTGATCCGATACCGCCGGAACTGCTGGAAAGGTTGATGAAAGACCACCGCAAACTGTTTGCGCGCGACGATCAGACGCCGGCTGAAGAAATGGCTGCCGCTGCGGATGATAGTCAGGCGCCGCACATGGCTGATGGGGTGCCGGCTGATGTTGCCGGTTTGCCGCCGGTGGTGGAACCGGATGCCGAGCGTGCGCCGCACGAAACCGCGTCACCGCAGATTACCGATGTGCTGCCACGGCCGGATCCTGACGAAACACTGACTGTCACAAAAACGCAGACCGGCGAAAAGAAGAACGATACGCGTTCGTGCTGACGAACGGCCGGTAGCTTTTCGCGCAACTTTCTCATACCATCGTCTGAACTGCGGAAGCACGCTGTCGCCGTCAATCGCCGGAGGTACACGGACAGTGTCTCACCCGACGCGAAAACTGCTGGTCTGCAATTGCAATCGCACGATGCCGCTGGACGGCAAGGCGCTGGCGCGGGCGCTGCAACTTGACGCGCCGCTGCCCGTCAG
>DASSON010000201.1:0-2996 GCA_035700525.1 Burkholderiales bacterium | reverse complement strand
AGTATCAGGCTACGCACTCGTCCCGAACCCACACTACACTGCGCTGCCTCGGGCCAGGCACTCACACACCCTTCGCCCGAGCACTTCGCAGCCAACTTCCATGAAAACATCCATGGCAGCAAGATACAAGGGGTGGACGCGCAGCGGACGGGGTGGTCAGCGGCGTCAGGAAAGGCCGACCACCCCTCCCGCTTCGCTCCGTCCCCTCCTTAAAAACAGGAGGGGAAATTATTGAGCGAACTCCATGACCCTGTTTTGTCAACCATGCGCCCGTCCGCTCCGCACGACCACATGAAACGAAACGCGCACGCATTCGATATTGCATTGAAAAATGGACTAAACGACCATTTGTCCGTGTTTATTCATGACTTTGCCGATCTGGTGCCGCACCACGCGGTTCAATGAGCGCGACGAGAAACCACGACCGCAGAAACCGCAAAACCCCAGATCACACAAACGGTCCAATAAACATGAGCGCCTTTCGAAATATTCTATGCCGCACTGCGGCACTCTCGTGCGCTGCACTGCTGGCGGGCTGCGCAACGGTATCGACGCATGTTGTGCTGCTCAATCCGGGCGCCCGCTATCCGCCGACGAAGAACGTCCGCATTCTGCTCGAAAAACCGAAACAGCCGTACCACAAGATCGCGATCATCGATGTCCAGGGCAGCATCGGCGGCAGTGAGGCACAGCTTCTGGAAGAGGCGCGCGAGAAGGCGAAAACGCTGGGCGCCGACGCGATCGTCTGGCTCGCCGGTACCACGCTGTACGAACCGCCGGTCGCCATCTACGACCCGTGGTACGATCCGTTCTACTACCGCATGACCTACTATCAGCCGTTCTGGTGGAACCCGTCGTACTACGGCGAATACCGCCTGATCGGCGGCGGCTATTACTATACATTGAAGGCATTGGCGATCCGTTTCGAAAACAAGCCCGGATCGGACGCCGACGACGCAAAGCGGGAAACGGCGCTGCCGACGATCCGATTGTCGCAGCGCGCCGGCCAGTAACATTTGTATTCGGCCTGCAGACGCCGGGCAGATTGCCCGCCGCTATCCGCTAATCCGGGACGCAGCGTCCCTCATCGTCGGCACAACAGCAGTTCCGCCGCACATCCGGCCTCTCCCGCCACGATCGCGTTCTGCTCGAACATCGCACCGACCCGCAGCGCCTGTTCCCGCGTGATGCCGAGCACCAAGAAGCTGTCTTCGGACTGCCACCCCGGTTCGGCCGGTACGCCTCTGCCAGGATAAATGGCGAAGCCGGCTTCGCGCAGATACGCCTGCAGCGCCGACTGGCGTCGTGCGTTGTCGGCCGCGGCGAGCCGGACCGAGTATGGATTGCACGCGGTCACGTAGGCCCACTGCCGCTGCCCGTGCTGTCGCAACAGCGCGTCGAGCGGCTCGCAGCGTTTCCCGATCCAAATGGCAAAATGCCGCTCCGCATGATCCACTTCGAATGCAGTGTTTCGATATGCACGCACCAGCGCGCCGTCGATATGATTCGCCGTCATCTGTTGATGTTACGCCGAACCGGGCAGCCACGGCCGCCCGGCGGCACTCAAGTTTCTGATCGATTCAGTTTACAATCAGCGGCTGGCAAAGTTCCAGCATTCGTCTCGTCTGGCAGACTTTCCGAATTGCGGCCGATCAAGCAACTACGCCCGATTTTCACCAAATTGCACACGATGGACATAACGTCACCTTACGCGATGCAACGCACTGCCGCAGATGAAGCCGCGGCGCAGCCGGCCATTTCGATATCGAATCTTTCGAAGACCTACGCCACCGGCTTCCAGGCGCTGAAGAACATCAACCTGGAGATCCGCCGCGGCGAAATCTTCGCGCTGCTGGGTCCGAACGGTGCCGGCAAGACGACGCTGATCGGCATCGTCTGCGGCATCGTCAATCCGAGCACGGGAACCGTGCTCGCTGATGGTCACAACATCGTCACCGACTATCGGGCGAGCCGCTCGAAAATCGGCCTGGTGCCGCAGGAATTGACCACCGACGCATTCGAAACCGTCTGGGCCACCGTCAGCTTCAGCCGCGGGCTGTTCGGCAAGCGCAAAAATCCCGCCCATATCGAAAAGGTGCTGCGCGACCTGTCGCTGTGGGACAAGCGCAACAACAAGATCATGACCCTGTCCGGCGGCATGAAGCGGCGCGTGCTGATCGCGAAGGCGCTGTCGCACGAACCGCAGATTCTGTTTCTCGACGAGCCGACCGCCGGCGTCGACGTCGAGCTGAGGCGCGACATGTGGGAAGTCGTGCGTTCGCTGCGCGCGACCGGCGTGACGATCATCCTCACCACCCATTACATCGAAGAGGCGGAAGAGATGGCCGACCGCATCGGCGTGATCAGCCACGGTGAGATTATCCTGGTCGAGGACAAGGCCGAGCTGATGCGCAAGCTCGGCAAGAAACAACTGACACTGCAGTTGCAGCACGCGCTCGACCATATCCCGGCGCAGCTCGCCGCCTACCAGCTCGACCTGTCGGCGGACCACAAGGAGCTGACCTACACTTACGACACGCAACGTGAGCACGGCGGCATCGTCGCGTTGCTGCGGGATCTCCACGGCGCCGGCATCCATTTCAAGGATCTGCAGACGGAACAAAGCTCGCTGGAGCAGATTTTCGTCAGCCTGGTGCGGGAACGATAATGAACCTGCACGCGATTCGCGCGATTTACCTGTTCGAGATGGCGCGCACCTGGCGCACGCTGCTGCAGAGCATCGTGTCGCCGGTGATTTCGACGTCGCTCTACTTCGTCGTGTTCGGCGCCGCGATCGGCTCGCGCATCACCGAGATCGACGGCGTCAACTACGGCGCGTTCATCGTGCCCGGGCTGGTGATGCTGTCACTGCTGACGCAGAGCATTTCGAACGCGTCGTTCGGCATCTATTTTCCGAAGTTCACCGGCACCATCTACGAACTGCTGTCGGCGCCGGTGTCCTATCTCGAAATCGTCGTCAGCTACGTCGGCGCCGC
>DASSON010000200.1:0-3884 GCA_035700525.1 Burkholderiales bacterium | reverse complement strand
AGTATCAGGCTACGCACTCGTCCCGAACCCACACTACACTGCGCTGCCTCGGGCCAGGCACTCACACACCCTTCGCCCGAGCACTTCGCAGCCAACTTCCATGAAAACATCCATGGCAGCAAGATACAAGGGGTGGACGCGTAGCGGACGGGGTGGTCGGTTTTTGCATTACTGTTCCCCACCTCGCCAGCCGCTCCCCCGCTCCGTTCCGCCGGTTCTTTGCGGCTCTCCCTCTTGCCGATAACCCCAATGCGAATCTGGCCGCGCACGCTGCTGTGGCGCACGGTGCTGCTGTTGGCGATACTGATGATCGTCGGCCATCTGGTGTGGCTGAACATGTTCCGCCTCGCCGAGCGCGAACCGCGTGCGCGGCGCTGGGCACAGGCGCTCTCCAGCATGGTGGTGCTGACGCGCGCGGCACTGATCACGGCCCAGCCCGACATGCGGCTGGCCTTGCTCGAAGAACTGTCCTACCGCCAGGGCATCCGCGTCTATCTCGGCTCTCCGAAGGACAAGATTGCGCCGCTATCGGACTCCGCGTTTTACCAGTTGATTGGAACCTATCTGAAAAACGATCTCGGCTCCGACACCCGCTTCACGATGCAGCGCAACGGCGTGCACGCGATCTGGGTCAGCTTCACGATCGACAGCGATGAATACTGGATGATGGTTCCGCGCACCCGCTTCGAGAGTGTCATTCCGTGGAAATGGATCATCGCCGGTATTCTCGTGCTGATATTGTCGGTAGGCGGCGCCTACCTGATCGTCGCGCGCATCAATCGCCCGCTGCGCCAGCTCACCCGTGCCGCGTTGAAGATAGGTGCGGGCCGCCGTCCCGAACCGCTGCATGAAACCGGTCCGATGGAGTTGCGCACCCTGAGCCGCGCGTTCAACCAGATGACCAGTGACCTGAATCGTGCGGAAGATGATCGCGCACTGCTGCTCGCCGGCATTTCGCACGATTTGCGCACACCGCTGTCGCGGCTGCGGCTTTCGATCGAAATGCTGGACGACAAGATCGAACCGGCGCTGAAGCCCGGCATGGTCGAGGACATCGACGACATCGACGTCGCAATCGGCCAGTTCCTCGATTTTGCCCGCGTGCATGCCGACGGTCCGGCGACCGAGACGACCGATCTCAATCAGTTGGCGGCGGCGGCAACCGCGCGCTACGAACGCGAAGGCAAACCGGTGGCGACCCGGTTCGGCACGCTGCCGCCGCTCAAGCTCAATCCGATCCTGATACAGCGCCTGCTCGCCAACCTGATCGGCAACGCCTGGCGGCACGGCGGCGGCGGCGTCGAGGTGGCGACATGGGCAGAAGACAGCCGGGCGGTGGTTGCCGTGCGTGACCGCGGCCCCGGCATTCCGGAAGCGGATGCGGAACGGATGCTGCAGCCGTTCACCCGGCTGGATGCCGCACGCGGCACCAGCGGCACCGGCCTCGGACTGGCGATCGTCAATCGCATCGCGCTGCTGCACGACGGCCGCGTACGCCTGCTCGGGCGGCCGGGCGGCGGGCTGGAAGTACGTGTCGAATTGCCATTGACAAAGCGTTCGGCGTAATTGATAGTTGACGCAACGGCCTTCAGGGAATCCAAACCGCTCCGGCGCTGTCACAGGCATATGGAGCTCATGCCGTAACAAGGGAGATCGCTTATGGGTACTTCCTGGGTTCTTGTTGCAAATGCCAGTTCTGCATGTATTTACCTCAATTCCGGTCCCAAGACCGGCCTGCGTAAACTCAAGCAATTCACACACGGAGAAAGTCGGGAAAAGGCGTCAAGGCTGGTATCCGATCGTCCCGGCTACAACAACAGTCACGGCAACGGCCACGGCGTCTGCGTGCCGCAGACACCGCCCAAGCAGGTGGAGGCCGACCGTTTCGCGCTGCAGCTTGCGCGCGAACTCGAACAGGGTCGCAAGAAAAATCTCTATCAGCGGCTGATCATGGTGGCGGCACCGACGTTCATGGGTCTGCTCAAGGGCCATCTCGATGCGCGGGTGCGCCAGCTCGTCACCGACAGTTTCGAGAAGGACTACACCAAGACCGACGATCGGCGGCTTAAATCGAGGCTGGAACGCTGCATCTATCTGTGACATGAAAAACGCGGCGCCTGCGGGCGCCGCGTAGAAACCATTCGCCGCGCGACGACAGACGTCCACGTCTGCCGTGTGGTTGTTATTTTCCCCGACTTCCTGACACAACACCGCCCCACTGTTAACATTGCGTGCATAACAAGTGACATATCCGAATGCACGCACCTGACAGGGCGGAACAATCACCCACCGGCCGGTTTCTGTACACGCTCCTGCTGCTGTGGCTGGCCGGCATGGCGCTGCGCATCACGGTGCTGGCGGTGCCGCCGGTCATCCCGCTGATCCACGAAGATTTCCATCTGTCGCAGACCGGAATCGGCGTACTGTCCGGCCTGCCGCCGCTGCTGTTTGCGGCGGCCGCAATACCAGGCTCGCTGCTGATCGCGCGTTTCGGCGCGCAGACCACACTGATCGGCGGCCTGCTGCTGACAGCCGCCGCCTCGGCGCTGCGCGGCATGGCACCGGACGTTGCATTGCTGTTCGCCACCACGCTCGTCATGGGGGTCGGCATCGCGGTGATGCAGCCGGCGCTGCCGCCGATCGTGCGCGAATGGCTGCCACACCGCATCGGCTTTGCCACCGCAATCTATTCGAACGGCCTGCTGGTCGGCGAAACGCTGGCCGCTTCGCTCACCATTCCGTTCGTGCTGCCGCTCGTCGGCGGCAGCTGGCGCCGCAGTTTCGTATTCTGGGCGATTCCGGTTCTGATCACCGCCGGGCTGGTCGCATTGCGCACGCGGACCATGGGCAAGGCCACCCCCGTCACGCCGGCCCGCGCTCGACGCTGGTGGCCGGACTGGACCAATCCATTGACCTGGAAGCTGGGGCTGATCATGGGCGGCATCTCCAGTCTCTACTTCGGCACCAACGCGTTCATTCCCGATTATCTGCACAGGACCGGCCGCTCCGATCTGATCAGCAGTGCGCTGACCGCGATCAATCTGTGCCAGATTCCGGCTTCCGCGATAATGTTGCTGTGGGCGCAACGGCTGACGCGGCGGCGTGCGCCGTACGCCGCGATCGGTGCGCTGTCCGCTGCCGGCGTCGCCGGTCTCACGCTGATGCCGGGTGCATGGGCCGTCGTATGGTCCGGAGTAATCGGCTTCTGCTCGGCGCTCGGACTCATTCTGACGCTGGCATTGCCGCCATTGCTGGCCGACCCGGATGACGTGCACAGGATGTCGGCCGCCATGTTCACGATCGGCTACGCCTGCGCGGTGGTGATCCCGATCATCGGTGGATTCGGATGGGACGCCACCGGCATTCCGGCAATGGCATTCGTTCCGGCCGGCGCGTGCGCCGTCATCATCGTGTGGCTGGCATCGACGCTTGATTTCGGCGAGCAGCCGGTCGTGGTGCCGCCGGCACCCGGCGCTTGAGAAACTGCGCCCAAGCCGGTATAAATGTTGCCACAATAACTCCATGCCGTTACGGCGGGCCGTCCAACATCCGGAGGAATTCCATCGTGTCCGACTTCGATCTTGGCGAAAACGAAACGCAACTCGACTTCTACCTGAAGCGCCGCGCCGTCAGCAGCGGGGACGAACTGGTTCTGACCGATCGCCGGCTGGTCGTCATCACGCCGGGCGGCGAAGAAAGTTACGCGCTCAACAAGCTTGCGCTGGTGCGCGCGGGATTTGCGTTTTCGTCGCGCGCGATCACGCGCGGCATCATTCTGATCATCATCGGATTGCTGATCGGCTGGCTGCTGCCGCGCACCGATCATGTGCTCGCCCGCTACATCCAGCAATCGGCACAGCGCGCGCCGGCCGCTGCCGATGCCG
>DASSON010000199.1:0-6209 GCA_035700525.1 Burkholderiales bacterium | reverse complement strand
CGCGATTGAGTCCGCGCGCATCGCCGGCGAGCGTCGTCCGAACGAGTATTTCGTCGACGATTTCACCGAACCGAAATAACTGCTACCGGTTCACTGCCGCACGTTGTGTGAAATTTCGATGTCCGGCCCGTTCTTCAGCGTCTGAAACACGACGCAATAGCGTTCGGTGAGCTTGAACAGCGTCGCGAGCTGCTCGCGGCTGGCGTCGGTGTCGAGGTCGAAATGCAGCCGGATATCCTTGAATCCGACCGGTGCATCCTTCGCAGTACCCAGTGTGCCGCGAAAATCGAGGTCGCCTTCGACGTTGACCGTTCCGCCGTTGATTTTGATGCCGAGCGCGGTGGCGACTGCGGTCAGCGTCACGCCGGCGCAGCCTGCCAGCGCTTCCAGCAGCATGTCGCCGGAACAGGCGGCGGTGCCGTCGCCGCCGGTCGCCGGATGCAGACCGGCCTCGACCCGGCCCTTGCCGGTTTCGATGCGGCAGGTCAGCGCGTCGATGTCGAGCCGGCCACGGGCTTCCAGCGTGAGCAGCGCGGAGGCCGGGTCCTGGCGGTAGTGTTCCTTCAGCGGCGCCTGCAACGCGCGCAATTGTTCAGCGTTCATGAAATGTCCTCGATTCGATCACGGGAAAATCCCGGCCGTCTGGCGATGTGATTCGCGCGCCGGCTTGTGCCACAAAGTTATCGCGCTTCGGATGCGCGGTCAAAGCACGGCCGGCGCAGTCAATGCGCGACGCGCGCCACGATCCAGCCCGTGACGCGCGCAGCGCCGGCGCACTTCAGGCAGCGCGCCAGTTCATTCAGCGTCGCACCGCTGGTCAGCACGTCGTCGATCACCGCGACCGATTTTCCGTTCAGCGAATGATCGCACGCAAATACGCCACGCAGGTTTTTTGCACGGGCGTCCCACGGCAATGATGCCTGTGGCGGCGTGTCGGCGACCTTGCGGCAGGCATCGACCCGCAGCGGTATGCCGGTGGCGTGGCTGACCAGGCGTCCGATTTCCAGTGCCTGGTTGAAGCCGCGCTCGATCAGCCGCTTGCGTGCCAGCGGTGCCGGCACGATCAGATCGCAGCGCGCCGGCGTGATTTTCCGCAGCAGCGCGTCGGCGGCGATGCGGGCGATCGCGAGATTGCCGCCATATTTGTACGCCTGTATCAGCGCATCGGCCGGAAACGCATAGGCAAACGCAGCCTGAACATCATCGAAGCGTGGCGGTTTTTTGAGGCAGGCGCCGCAGATGCCCGGCTGCGGGATCGGTCGGGCGCACACCGTGCAATGAGAGTCGGGCAGCCATGGCAGGTCGTTCATGCATGCCATGCACAGCAACGCGCCGCCGCTGGTGCCGGCGCACAGCAGACATTGCTGCGGCAGCAGCGTCTGCCCGAATTTTAGGCCGCTGTTTAGAAATTTTCTGGAAAAATTTGACAATAAAGAGGTCATTCCGGATGATGCAGAAGGCTTTTTACCGCATCGGACGATTCGTGAGCGCCCGTGCAGCAGCGACAATGCCTCACGGCCGCGGCGGCAATGAATTCCGTATCCACGAAAGACAGGCAATGAATACCGTTATCGACACCCCGAAAGTTAGCAAAACCGTATCGCCCCGGCAATCCGCGCCGCGCTGGACGATTGATGAGGTTGAAGCGCTGTTCAATCTTCCGTTTAATGACCTGATCCATCGCGCGCAGACCGTGCACCGTGAGCACTTCGATCCCAACGCGGTGCAGCTGTCGACGCTGCTGTCGGTCAAGACCGGCGGCTGCCCGGAGGATTGCGGCTACTGCCCGCAGGCGGCGCGCTACCACACCGGCGTGGACAACGAGGCGATGCTGTCGGTCGATGACGTGATGGCTGCGGCGCGTGCCGCGAAGGAAAAAGGGGCAACACGCTTTTGCATGGGTGCCGCGTGGCGCGGGCCGAAACAGCGCGATCTCGATCGCGTGATCGACATGATCAAGGCGGTGCGCGGACTCGGCATGGAGACCTGTGCGACGCTGGGCATGTTGAAGGACGGTCAGGCGCGGCAGCTGCGGGACGCCGGGCTCGACTATTACAACCACAATCTCGACACCGCGCCCGAATTCTACGGCGAAATCATTCATACCCGTACGCAGCAGGACCGGCTCGACACGCTGGAGCGCGTACGCGACGCCGGCCTGCACGTGTGCTGCGGCGGCATCGTCGGCATGGGCGAGAGCCGTCGCACGCGGGCGGCGCTGGTCGCGGAACTCGCGAATCTCGACCCCTACCCGGAAAGCGTGCCGATCAACAATCTGGTGCAGGTCGAAGGCACGCCGTTGCACGGCACCGAACAGCTCGATTTGCTGGAATTCGTGCGCACCATCGCCTGCGCGCGCATCACGATGCCGCGCGCGATGGTGCGGCTGTCCGCCGGACGGCAGCAGATGCCGGACGCGATCCAGGCGCTGTGCTTCCTCGCGGGCGCGAATTCGATTTTCTACGGGGACAAGCTGCTGACGACCGGCAACCCGGAAGCCGGGCGCGATCGTGCATTGCTGGCGAAGCTTGGGATGCATGCGATGGGTGAAAAGAGTGAGGAGTAAGGAGTAAGGAGTGAGGGGTGAGGAGCAAAAAGCGAAATTCCTGCCGTTGTTGAACCGGTAAAGCTTGAATCGGGGAAGTCATCTATTCCTCACCCTTCACGCTTCACTCCTCACATCCAGCACAGATGTCATCTGAAACGCTTGCCGCCGAACTGAACGAGCTGGCGGAGCGCGGTCTGGCGCGCCGCCGCCGCGTGCTGGACGGGCCGCAGGGCGCGCGGGTAGAGGTCGACGGCCGGCCGCTGCTGGCGTTCGCGAGCAACGATTATCTGGGGCTGGCCAATCATCCGCAGTTGATCGCGGCGGCGCAGGAAGGCGTGGCACGCTACGGTGTCGGCTCCGGCGCGTCGCATCTGGTGCTCGGCCACAGTGCCGCGCACCAGGCGCTCGAAGAGGCGCTGGCCGCGTTCGTCGCAATGCCGCATGCATTGCTGTTTTCGACCGGCTACATGGCGAACATCGCCATCGTCACCGCACTTGCCGGGCGCGACGACGCAGTGTTCGCGGACCGGCTCAATCATGCGTCGCTGAACGACGCGGCACTGCTGTCCGGAGCGGCGTTCAAGCGCTATCCACATCGTGACGTTGCGGCGCTGGAACAGCGGCTCGCCGCGTCGCGTACACGGCGCCGGCTGATCGTCACCGACGCGGTGTTCAGCATGGATGGCGACATTGCGCCGCTGGCGGAACTGGTCACGCTTGCCGAGCGTTATGACGCGTGGCTGGTGGTCGATGACGCGCACGGATTTGGCGTGCTGGGTGCGGAGGGTCGCGGCACGCTCGATCAACTGGGACTGCATTCGCCGCGCATCATTTACATGGGAACGCTGGGCAAGGCGGCCGGTGTCTACGGCGCGTTCGTTGCCGCCCAACGCGAAGTGATCGAAACGCTGCTGCAGCGCGCGCGTACCTATATTTATACGACCGCAACGCCGCCGCTGCTGGCGCACGTGCTGCTGCGCAGCCTGACACTGATGCGCACGGAACAGTGGCGGCGTGACCGGCTGCAGCAGCACGCCGCGCTGCTGAAATCGCGCCTGGCCGGTTCGCGCTTCCGGCTGCTGGCGTCCGATACCGCGATCCAGCCGCTGATCGTCGGCGACAACGAGGCGGCGGTCGCGGCGTCCGATGCGCTGCTGGCCGACGGCATGCTGGTTCCGGCGATTCGGCCGCCGACGGTACCGGTCAATACGGCGCGGCTGCGCATATCGCTGTCCGCGGCGCACGAAGTGGCCGACGTCGAGCGTCTGGCGGCCGCACTGATGCGTATCCGGTGACGCTTGCCGTCGAATCGCGCGGCCGCGGCCGTGATCTGGTGCTGCTGCACGGCTGGGGCGCCGGCGGTGCGGTGTGGGGCGAATTCGCCGATCGTCTTGCGACGCGCGTGCGGCTGCACGTCGTCGATCTGCCGGGATACGGCGACAGCGACGGCATTGTCGGCGAGCCGTACACGCTGCATGCGCTGTGCACACAGTTGGTCGCGCAGCTGCCGCCGCGCACTGCGGTGTGCGGCTGGTCGCTCGGCGGGCAGCTTGCGTTGCAGTGGGCAACGGCCGCGCCGCAGCAGGTGGAACGGCTGGTGCTGATCGCGACGACGCCATGCTTCGTTGCGCGCGCGGACTGGCCGCATGGCATGCGGCGGCCGGTGTTCGATGCATTCCAGCGCGACTTTGAGCGTGATCGCATGAAAACACTGTCACGTTTCGCGGATCTGCAAGCGCACGGCGATGCCCGTTCCAGGGCAGTGCGGTTGCTGCTGCACCACGCCGCACGGGAGCAGCCGCCTGATCCCGCAGCGCTGACGGCAGGGTTGTGCATTCTGCGCGATACGGACCTGCGCGCCACGCTCGATACAGTGAGCCAGCCGGCGCTGGTCATGCACGGCCGGTGTGATGCAGTGGTTGCGGTGGAAGCCGCGCAGCGGCTCGGCGCCGGGCTGTCCGGGAGCCGGACGTGCGTGATCGACCATTGCGCCCACGTACCTTTTCTCTCGCAACCGGAGACGGCTGCGAGCCTGATTGCGGATTTTGTGAATGAATGACGATCTTCTGGTGGACAAGCGCCGCATGCGGCGGGCATTCGACCGCGCGGCGGATGAGTATGACGCGGTGGCGGTGCTGCAGCACGAAGTGTGCCGGCGCATGCTGGGCCGGCTCGATTACATCAAGCATGAGCCGGCGCTGATCGTGGACGCCGGTTGCGGCACCGGCAACGCGCTGCGTGGTCTGCGCGAACGCTATCGCAAGGCGGCCATTGTCGCGCTCGACATCGCGCCGGCGATGCTGCACCGTGCGCGCGCCCGGTTGCCGCGCCGGCTGCTGCCGTTCGGCGCCGCTGCGGCGCAGGCCGTGTGCGGCGACCTCGAGCAACTGCCGCTGAAGAACGCGGCGGCCGGCATGGTGTGGTCCAGCCTCGCACTGCAATGGGTCAACGATGCGGAAACGGCGTTCGCCGAGATCGCGCGCATACTGGCGCCGGGCGGCCTGTTGATGTTCAGCACGTTGGGACCGGACACGCTGAAGGAATTGCGCGCCGCGTACGATGCGGCGGACGCGCACCGGCATGTGAACCGATTCATTGATATGCACGATCTCGGTGACATGCTGCTGGCGGCGGGTTTCGCGGATCCGGTGATGGACATGGAGTACGTGACGCTGACCTATACCGATGTGCGTGCGCTGATGCGCGATCTGAAGGCGATCGGCGCGCGCAACGCGCTCCACGGGCGCCCGCCGGGTTTGTCGGGCAAGGCCGCGCTGGCCGCGGTGGCGCGCGGCTACGAGCCGTTGCGCCGTGACGGCCGGCTGCCGGCAACGTTTGAAGTGGTGTACGGCCACGCCTGGATGTCGCAACGACGCCATCGTGCGGAGGATCTGCAGCCGATTCACCTGCATTTCGACAGGCGTGCGACATGAAGACCGGCGGCTATTTTGTGACCGGCACCGATACCGGCGTCGGCAAGACACTGGTGTCGTGCGCATTGCTTCATGCGTTGGCGTGTCGCGGGCGACGTGCGATCGGCATGAAGTCGGTGGCATCAGGCTGCGAACGCGTCGCGGACGAGTGGCGCAACGAAGATGTCGAAAACCTGATCGCGGCGTCCGGCGTCAGTGCGCCGCGCGCGTTGATCAATCCGTATCATTTCGTGCCGCCGATTGCGCCGCACATTGCCGCCGGGCAGGCCGGCGAATCGATCGAGCTGGCGCGCATCGAAGTCGCGTTTGCCGCGCTGGCGCGCAGCGCCGGGACGGTGATCGTCGAAGGCGTCGGCGGATTTTACGTGCCGCTGAACGCGCGCGAAGACACCGCAGACCTGGCGTGCCGCCTGGCGCTGCCGGTGATTCTCGTGGTCGGGCTGCGGCTCGGCTGTCTCAATCACGCATTGCTGACCGCGGCGGCGATCCGGGCGCGCGGACTGACGCTTGCGGGCTGGGTGGCGAACGGTATCGATCCCGACATGGACGATCCGGCACAGAACGTCGCCACGCTCGATGCACGCATCGCGGCGCCGCGGCTGGCGCACATCCCGCCGCTCGCAACTGCGGACTGGCGCCGTGCTGCTGGAATGCTTGATGCAACGGTTGTCGAAAACGCCTGACACGAACGCAATAGCGCGCATCGGAACAGGGTTTTAGTTGCCTTG
>DASSON010000198.1:0-31596 GCA_035700525.1 Burkholderiales bacterium | reverse complement strand
CCTACGGGATCATTCTCCGACCCGCCGCCGCAGCGCTTCGGGGAGTGCGCTGTCTTCCAGCTTCGACAACGCGCGATAGTGACCGAGCATGCGGCGGTAGCGTGCGTAGCCCAGAGTGAATATGAGAATGCCGGCGGCGATGAAAATGGCGCCGATCACCGTGTAAATTCTGTGTCCAAAGAAACGGACGAATGTGACACCCGCTATCATCAGCGTCAGGCTGGTGCGGCACCAGGCCAGAAAGGTACGTTCGTTCGCGAGAATGGTGCGGTCAAGCGCCAGCCAGTCGCGGACGATGAATGCCTTGGGATCGAAGTTGTCGTACGGAAGTATTCTCAATGCAGTCGTCCTCCTGTAACACGATGGCACCCACGGGAAGGGCGAAAAAACCTTCAGTCTAATGCGGATTATGGCGCACCGCGTAACATGAAGGTATCAATAATTTTGATCGAAACCACAGCGGCATAAACGACTCATGAAACTCCTGCGATACGGTACGCCGGGACAGGAACGGCCCGGACTGCTGGATGCCGCCGGCGGCATCCGCGATCTTTCAGGCGAGGTGCCGGATATCGGTGGCGATGCGATTTCGCCGGCCGGCCTGGCGCGGCTGGCGCAGCTCGACGTCGATGCGCTGCCGCGGGTGGCCGGCACGCCGCGGCTGGGATCGCCGGTCGCGGGCGTCAGCAAATTCGTCGCGATCGGCCTCAACTACACCGATCACGCGCGTGAAGCCGGCATGCCGATCCCGACCGAGCCGGTGATTTTCATGAAGGCGCCGTCGTGCATCTGCGGACCGGACGACGACGTGATCCGGCCGCGCCATTCGACCAAGCTCGACTGGGAGGTCGAGATCGCGATCGTCATCGGCA
Source organism: Burkholderiales bacterium (assembly GCA_035700525.1). Taxonomy (GTDB): domain Bacteria; phylum Pseudomonadota; class Gammaproteobacteria; order Burkholderiales; family JBDZVW01; genus JBDZVW01. The sequence continues at coordinate 30,724 of DASSON010000198.1, read as the reverse complement.
CGACCGCGCAGTACGTGAGCGTCGACGATGCGCCGTCGTTCATCGCCGGTTACTGCATTGCCAACGATGTTTCCGAACGCCATTACCAGTTGGAGCGCGGCGGGCAGTGGGACAAGGGCAAGGGTTTCGACACGTTCGGGCCGCTCGGTCCGTGGCTGGTGACGCCGGATGAGATCCCGGACGTGCAGAGGCTTGACCTGCGGCTTGACGTCAATGGCGAGCGCATGCAGACCGGCAATACCGGCACGATGATCTTCAGTTGCGCGCAGCTGGTCAGCTATGTGAGCGAATGCATGACGCTCAAGCCCGGCGACGTCATCACGACCGGCACGCCGCCCGGCGTCGGCATGGGGCGCAAGCCGCCGCGTTATCTGCAGCCCGGCGACGTGATGACGCTGGGCATCGACAGGCTCGGCCGGCAACGGCAGCGCGTCGTGCCGTTTGGCGGCGGCCGGCGCTGATTTGCCGCCGGCGCGGCGGCCGCTCAGTGCGCGCCGCCCGTGCCGCGCGAGATGAAGGGCGGACGCGCGAACCACACGATTACCGTGAGCACCACGAATGCAATTGCCGAAATCCAGTAGAAATCGTTGATCGACATGGTGTACGCCTGATTCAGAATGTCGTGCGCGATATAGGCCAGCGCGCTGTGCTGGTTCAGGCCCAGCGCCTGCATGTGATTCAGCGCGTCGGTCGTAGTGTGGCTGTACGGTGTGACGGATTCGGTGAGCTGGCTGTAATGCAACGCCTGGCGGCGATCCCAGAAGGTGACGCTGAGCGACGTACCGAAGCCGGCGCCAAGCATGCGCAGAAAGTTCGACAGGCCGGCGGCTGCGGCGATGCGCTGCGGCGGCAGCTTGGACAGCAGGATCGCAGTCAGCGGCACGAAGAAGAAGGCGACACCGATGCCTTGCACGAAGCGCGGCATGGCTAATTGCTCGAAGTCCCACTGCAGGTTGAAGTGCGAGGTCCAGTATGCGACCACCCCGAACACCAGAAATCCGATGCTGACGTAGACGCGCGCGTCAACCTTGTTGATGGTTCGCCCGACCACCGGCGACAGCACGATCGGCAGAATGCCGATCGGAGCGATGGCGAGACCAGCCCACGTCGAGGTATAGCCGACCATGCGCTGCAGCCACAGCGGATAGATCACGGCGTTGCTGAAAAACAACAGATAGCCGAGCGTGATCGCGATGGTGCCGATCGCGAAGTTGCGTTGTGCAAACAGCGTGAGATCGACCACCGGGTGCTTGTCGGTCAGTTCCCAGACGATGAAGAAAACCAGCGCGATCGTCGCGATCACGGTGAGCGTGACGATTTCATTCGAACTGAACCAGTCGAGCTCGTTGCCCTTGTCGAGCATCACCTGCAGGCAGCCGACACCGACGATCAGCAGGCCCAGGCCGATGCCATCGACCGGCACCTTCGCGCGCTCCGATTCGCGATTCTTCAGCATCATCCACGTGACGTAGGCGGCAATCAATCCCACCGGCACGTTGATGTAGAAAATCCACGGCCAGCCGATATTGTCCGAAATCCAGCCGCCGAAAATCGGGCCGCAGATCGGCGCCACCACTACTGTCATCGACCACAGTGCCAGCGCCATGCCCTTCTTTTCCGGCGGATAATTCGACAGCAGCAGCGTTTGCGACAGCGGAATCATCGGTCCCGCGACCGCGCCCTGGATCACGCGGAACGTCAGCAGCATCGGCAGGGTGAATGACATGCCGCAGGCCCACGACGCGAGCGCGAACAGCAATGTGGCGAAAACGAACAGCCGCACCTCGCCGAAACGCCGCGACAGCCAGCCGGTCAGCGGCAGCATGATCGCGTTGCTGACCGCGAATGACGTAATCACCCAGGTGCCCTGCTGCGGACTGACGCCGAGATCGCCGGCGATCGTCGGCAGCGACACGTTGGCGATCGACGTATCGAGCACCTGCATGAACGTGGCCAGTGACAGCGCGATCGTGATCAGCGCCAGCGCCACGCCGCGATAGGGCGCGTGGTTGCCCATGGGTGATGTCTCAGCCGTTGTTGCGCGCCGGATGCCGGCTTTGCGAGATCGCGCTCTGCGGAGAGCCGGTCAGCCGGTGCGGCGCCGACGCGCCGAGGTTTTCCTGAACGATGCGCGCCACCAGCGCATCGGCTTCGGTCATCTCGCTGTCGTACACCGGCGTCGTATAGACGGTGGTGTCGGCGGGCGCCTGGGCCAGCACCGGACCGTTGCGGTCGTGCGTGTTGATGGTGACGCGTACCGACAGGCCGAGCCGCAGCGGATGCTTGTCGAGCTCGTTCGGATCGATGGAGACGCGCACCGGCAGCCGCTGCACGATTTTCACCCAGTTGCCGGTCGCATTTTGCGGCGGCAGCAGCGAGAACACGCTGCCGGTGCCGGGCGCCAGACCCACCACCTTGCCGTCGTATTGCACGCTGCCGCCATAGAAATCGGCGGTGAGCGTGACCGGCTGCCCGATGCGCACGTGCTCCAGCTGCGCTTCCTTGAAATTGGCGTCGACCCACAGATTGTGCAGCGGGACGATCGCCAGCAGCGGCGTGCCGGGCGACACGCGGCTGCCGAGCTGCACGCTGCGCTTCGCCACGTAGCCGGTGACCGGCGCCACGATTTTCGTGCGTTTCAGCGCCAGATAGGCGTCGCGCACCTTGGCTTCGGCCTGCAGTACCATCGGGTGCGTATCGACGCTGGTGTTCGCAATCAGCGCCTGCCCCGCTTTCAGTTGCTGTTGTGCCAGCGTCACCGCGGCGCGCGCGGCGTCGACGGCGGTCTTGGCGTGGCTGATTTCTTCGGCGGACACCGATCCGTTGCGGGCTTTGGCGCGGCGGTGGTAATCGTCCTCGGCCTTCGCCAGGTCGGCTTGCTTGACGGCGACGTTGGCTTTCAGCTGCCCTTCGTTGTCGTAGAGCTGCTGCACCTTGCGCACCGTTTCGCCGAGCGCGGCCTCGGCTTTCTGCAGCGCGATCTTGGCATCGGTGTCATCGAGCACCACCAGCGTCTGGCCCTGTTTCACCAGATCGGTATTGTCGGCATTGATCGCGACCACCGTGCCCGTCACGCGCGGCGTCAGCTGCACCAGGTTGCCCTCGACGTAGGCGTCGTCGGTGTATTCCTGGAACTGGCCGATGAAATGGTGATAGAGCCAGTAGCCGGCGCCGGCGATCACGAACAGCAGCGTGATTCCGATCAGCAGCTTGCGACGCTTGCCGTTACCGTTGCCGTTGGCAGCGGCCGGAGTTTCGGTTTTCTCAGTGTCCGACGGCAGAGTATTGCGGTCGGCAGTCGAGGCCTGTGTCTCTTCCATGATGGGTCCTTAATGTGCAGCGGCGACTGTCGGTGCCGTATAGCCACCGCCCAGCGCTTTGTAAATGTCGATCAGGCTCGCCACCTGGCGGGCGGCGAGTTGTGCGCGCGCCGAACGCCGCTCCAGCAGCTTGTTTTCGGCAATCAGCACGGACAGGTAATTGTTGAGGCCGCTCTTGTAGCGCGACAGCGTCAATTGGTAGGCCTGGCGGGTCGCGTCGACTGCGGCGTCTTCCGGTGCCAGCGCGTGCGTGGCGTGGCGGTAGTTGGTGATCGCATCGGCGGCTTCGCGCACCGCATCGACCACCGCCTGGTTGTATTGTTCCACCGCGATGTCGTATTCGGCGTCGCTCGCCTTCAGATTGGCGCGCAGCCGTCCGCCTTCGAAGATCGGCAGCGATAGCGCCGGGCCGAACGAGAACAGCCGGCTGTTGCCTGTGAGCAGCGTTCCGAGGTCGATGCTCTGCAGGCCGAGTGACGCGGCGAGGTTGATGTTCGGCATGAACTGCGCCTTCGCGACGCCGATGCGCGCGGCCGCGGCCTCGACCCGTGCGCGGCTGGCCGCGATGTCGGGACGCCGGCCCAGCAGATCGGCCGGCACCACGTGCGGCAGCGTCGCCGCGTGCAGCCCATGGCCGGCGCGCCGGCCGATATCGGCGGTCGCCTGCGGTCCGGCGCCGAGCAGCGCGGCCAGCTGGTTGCGCAGCAGTTGGACGGTACGATCGGCGCCGATGATGTCGACGTGCGCCTGCTCCACTTCGGCCTGTGCCTGGCGGACGCTGACTTCGCTTTCCAGCCCGCTCGCAGTGCGGTCCTGCGTCAGCTTCAGGAGCTGCTGCCGGCGGTCGAGCGCTTCGTGTGCAATCGCCGACTGTTCCAGCGCATAGCGCAACTGGAAATAGGTCGACGCGATGCCGGACGCGAGCACCAGCCGTGCCGCGTCCGCATCTGCCTGTGCCGCGCCGGCGGCACTCAATGCCGCGGCTAGCGCGTCGCGATTCTTGTGCCAGAAATCGAACTCGTAATGGAAATCGAGCGTGCCCTGGTACACCGTGTAGGTGCCGCCGCCGATCGGTGCCGGGAAATAGCCGTTTGCTGAAAAGCGCTGGCGCACGGCCGATTCATTGGTCTCGAGCGACGGCGTCAATTCAGCGCCGGCTGCGGCGACGTCGGCCTGCGCACGGCGCACCCGCGCCTGCGCAATGCGCAGCGTCGGCTGATTGGCGAGTGCGCGCTCGACCAGGTGATCGAGAACGGGATCCTTGAATGACTGCCACCAGTCGCCGGCAGGCCACTGCGCGCCGGGGCTGCCGGTGGTGAGCGCCGCGGCGGGCGCCGCTGCGATTTTCGATTGGGGTTTGATTCCGGAATAGGATGCACAGCCGGCGCCCAGCATCGTCACCGCCAATACTGTGGCGAGACGCGCACGCGCATTCAGTTTCGATACGGATTCAGACATCGGCGTGAATACGGGAGGGTTCAGTGCCCGATGACAGGCTGTGATCGAGCCGGTTGAGCAATCCGCGCAGCAGGCGCTCGATGGCGTCGCGGTCGGCGGCGTCGAGCTCGGCCCACAGCTGCTTGACGATGACCCGCTGACTGGGCAGCACGCGGTCGAGCAGTGCCCGGCCTTCCGGAGTCAGCGACAGAATCATTTTGCGCCGGTCTTCCTGGCTGGCATGACGTGTGACCCAGCCGTTTTTGACCAGTTCATCCGCCAGACGCGTGACGTTGGTGCGCGACGAGAAAATCGCGTCGCTCAGATCCGACGGCGAGATGCGGTTGTCGTCGGATGCGTAAATTTGCATCAGCGCGGAAAACAGCGTGGTATTGAGCCCGTGCTCCTTCAGTGGACGGTTCAGATAGTCCATCAACCGGTTGTAGACATGACCATAAAGCTTGGTCAGCAGAATTTCGTGCCGCGGATAGGTGGGCGTGCACTGAGCGCAATTGTTGATTGCCTCTTCGACGCGGGTAAATGAATCGTTCATTGCCGGACAGGAGTGTATTAACTGTAGGTATTATACCGTCCGTTACTATATCGTCAATAACTGTAACGCAATGAAATAAATCCCTCCATGGATTCAATGAATTGGATTTCAGGTGGTGGACGGCATCATGAGGCTCAACGTCGCGCGACGATCAGCGGCACATACATTTCATCGGCGCTGGCACCACCGTGCACACCGATATGCCGATAGCGCCGTTCGCCCGGCAGCCAGTCCTTGATGGTGCGATCTTCCTGCATGATCAACGCGTAATCGCCCAGGCGCTGCCGCAGGCGGGGATGCGGGTCGCCGCGCCCAAAAAAGCCGTGCCCGATCAGGTCGTCGGACGTCATCAGCAGTGCGCGTCCGGCGAGCCGGTCGCAAACGTAATTTTCGAATGCCGTGCGCTGCGGCTGTCCGACATAGCAATAAGCGGTGCGCCGTTCGCCGCACAGCGGCCGCCGCAGCAGGGCGGCAAGTTCCGGCAATTCGCTCCCAATCTCGATCTGCCGCTGCGGCGGCGAATCGATGAATCCGTGATCGGCGGTGACGAGCATGGCGGTTCCGGCCGGCATCGGGCCGTCGATGAAATTCGCGAATGCACGATCGAGCGCGTCGAACTGGTTGGCTACCTCATCGCTGCCGATGCCGAACTGGTGCGCCAGTGTGTCGATCTCCGGATAGTACGCATACACCAGCTTGCGTTCAGGGGCGGCCGCGATGCGACCGATCACCGCGAACAGCTCATCGAGGCGGGTGTAGGCATGGCAGCGGGCGCGGCCGGCGTGTGCGGTATTGAAAACAGAATGGACGATCGATTGGTGCGTGACGACATGACTGGCAATCGCGATGCGATCGAACAGCGACCCGTGGCCGAACACTTCCCGCGGCCGTGCGCCGATTTTTTCTAGCGGCTGCCGGCCCTGGCGTGAACGAAACGGCAGGATCGCGGCAATGCGATCGATTTCGTGAAGATACATGTGCCAGCCCGTCACGCCGTGCTGCTGCGGCGCGAGCCCGGTCATGAAAGTGGTGATCGCGGTCGCCGTCGTCGGCGGGAAAACCGACGTCATGCGTGCGGTCCGGTGGCGTGCGAGCGCGCTCTGCGGCCGGCGTTCGACATGGTGGTTGCCGAGGCCGTCGACGACCAGCAGCACGATGGTGCGGGCGTCGGCCAGCAGCGCGGTGTCGAGTTCGCGCAGCAGCGGATAATCGTCCGGCGCGCTGCCGCATACCTGTGCCACCGTGGCCATCAGATTGACGATGCTGCCGCCTTCATAATCGGGCACTATCACGACGCACCGGAAAATTTGAAAGAGAGAACCATGCTACCGCAGCCGCGGCCATGCGGGAAAAACAATGGTCGGCTTCCCGCCGCAGCGGAGCATATAATGAATTCATGAGTTCCGACATTTTCGATCCGTTGCAACGGCAGCTGCTCGACGAAATCGCGGCCGAAGCACTGCTGGTCAGCCAACAGACGGGGCGGCCGGAATTTTCGGCGTGCGTGCTGGGCGTGATCAAGCGAGTGCCGCGCCATGAATTCGTGCCGGTGGAGCTGAAGTTTCATGCCTACGTCAACAGCCCGCTGCCGATCGGCTACGACAAGACGATATCGCAGCCGTTCATCGTCGCGCTGATGACCGATCTGCTCGACATCGACCCGCAGCACGTCGTGCTGGAGATCGGCACCGGCGCGGGCTACCAGGCGGCGGTGCTGGCGGAACTGGCGAAGCATGTCTATACGCTCGACATCGTCGAGGAACTGGCGGCGTCGGCGCGCCGCCGCCTCGACCGGCTGGGTTATAAAAACGTTACGGTGGGGCAGGGCAACGGCTATTACGGCTGGCCCGAGCATGCGCCGTACGACGGCATTATCGTGACCACCGCGCCCGACCTGATTCCGCCGCCGTTGCTGGCGCAACTGAAGCCGGGCGGCAAAATGATCATACCGGCAGGCATTGCCGATCACCAGCAACTGATGCTGGTCGAAAAACAGTCAGACGGCAGCTTCAGCACCCGCAACGTGCTGCCGGTGCGGTTTTCCGAACTTGAATCCGGCGAGGATGTGCGGGGGACGGCGTGATAGTGTGTTGCAACATGGAATGAACCGCCAGGCGCCAAAGCAAAAGCGATAACTGCAGAGGCGCAGAGGAAGCGCAAGGAAAAGTCGCAAAGGATTTTCGATTTTGGTTTTCCTCTGCGCCTTTGCGCCTCTGCGGTTAAAGATTTTTGGGTATCTTCCCTGGCGTGCCTGGCGCCCTGGTGGTTCGATTTTTAGTAATATTTCCAGATGCCCCGCTTTGCTTATTATGATCGCCTGACGCGCAGCCGGCAGCGCACCTACGACAAGAGCGACGCGATTCGCGGCGTGGCGTTACCGCCCGGCGTGAATTGGGCCGCCTGCGTGATGCCGCTGCGCGCAGCGCTGGAAAGCAGTCACCGCGCCGCCACGCAGCAGGCGTGTCAGCGGCTGGCGGATGAACTGGTGCAGGTGCTGAACGTGCCGCCGGTCATGGTGGCGGTGCTGGCGCGGCGCCCGTCAAACAGCAGTGGCGAACTGCACGGACTTTATGAGCCGGAAGAGGACGGCGCGCCGGCGAAGATATCGGTATGGATGCGCACCGCGCAGCGCCGCCAGGTGGTCGCGTTCCGTACTTTTCTGCGCACGCTGATCCACGAGATCTGCCATCATCTCGACTACGAATTGTTCGCGCTCGATGAAACCTTCCATACCGAAGGTTTCTATCAGCGCGAATCGAGCCTGATGCGACAGCTCGCCGGCGAAGCGCCGCGCAACGGCCGCCGCTCAGCCGCGGCCGGCGATTGATGCTGCAGCGGGGCTTTCCGCTGCGAGCTGCGCCACCACGTCATCAATCGTACGCTGCGGACGCCCTTCCGGCGTTTCATGTCCGAGCGGCGTCGCGGTGACCACGCGGTACATCTCTGCCGCGCCTTCCAGCATGTTGCGCGTCATGCCAAGCGCTTCGAAAGTGCTGGCGATTTCGAGCATTTCCGGCACCCAGCGATAGGCTTTCGGCGGCATCGCCGGCAGCGTCGTGCTCAGCCAGCCCCAGGTTTCGGCGCGGCTTTCACGCATTTCCTGCATCAGCGCCTGTCCCACTCCGAGTTTTTCCGCCGCGATCAGTGATTCCACGCCGAGCGCCACCGCGCCCTTGGTCATCGCGCCGTAGCACATCTTGACCGCCGATGCATCGCCGATGCGCTCGCCGACCACGCGCACGCTGATGTTGGAACCGCCAAGCGGCGTGAGCCGGGCGGCCTGCGGTCCCGACACGTAGAGGCGGGCGCCGGCGTTGCCGCGCGGGGGCGGCCCGATGATCGCGGCGTCGACGAAGTGGCCGCCGGCTTCGGTGATCAGTTCGTTCATTACCTGCGCGGTCTGTGGCGCCGTCGCATTGCAGTCCGCGAACAGCGGCGTTTTGCCGCTGGCCCGCATCGCGACCGCCGCTTCGCGCGCGGTCGCGACCGCGGCCGACGGCACCAGTATCGACAGCAGCACGTCGCAGCGTTCGACCAGGCCGGCGATGGCGCCGGCGTCCTCGATGCCGGCCTGCTCCGCGAGCTTGCAGGTACGTGTGCTGCGGCCTTTGAGCGCGGTCAGTACAGTGAACCCTTGTCGGATCAGACATTGCGCGATCGCCTGTCCCATGTCGCCCGGACTGACGATGCCGATGGTGCGGATGTTCATGTTTTCGATTCCCTCGTAAGCACTGTGGACGTGGATGGCGTAGCATAGCCGATCCGGTTGCCGGATGACGCCTGATGACATTTACGATGCGGCCGGCAACGTACTGGCGTGGAGATTACCATGATGAACGCAACAGTAGGGCGGATCGCCGTACTAATCGGGCTGTTGTGGTGGGGTTGCGCAGCTGCGTTTGCCGCGGCCGATACCGCGGCGCTGCTGGATGCCGCGCTTGCCGGCAATCAGCGTCCGGCGACGGAGAAGGCGCGTGATGTGTGGCGCCATCCGAAGCAGACGTTGCTGTTTTTCGGATTGAAGCCGGACATGACGGTGATCGAGCTCTCTCCGGGCGGCGGCTGGTACACCGCGGTGCTGGCGCCAGTACTGCGCGATCATGGCCAGTTGATTGAAGCCGTGCCGCCGGCTGACAGCCACAGCGCGTTCATGCGCCGGATGGCGCAGACTTTTTCCGCGCGCATGAAGGCTGATCCGGCGGTGTACGGTCATGTGAAAACCGTTGCGTTCGCGCCGCCGGCACGCGTCGATCTGGGTCCGGAGAATTCGGTCGACATGGTGCTCACGTTTCGCAATACGCATGACTGGCTGAACAACGGCTCGCTGGACAAGGTTTTTGCAGCCGCCTACAAGGTGCTCAAGCCGGGCGGCGTATTCGGTGTGACCGATCATCGCGCGCGGCCCAATGTCGATGCGAAGCAGTCCGCGAAGCAGCTGCATCGCATTCCCGAGGACTATCTGATCGAACTGGGACTGAAAACCGGATTCCGGCTGGCCGGCGTATCCGAGATCAATTCCAATCCGAAGGATGATCACGTGGTGAACGTGCACCATCTGCCGCCCGATCTGCACGGACCGCAAAGCGAGCATGCGAAGATGAAGGCGATCGGCGAGAGCGATCGCATGACGCTCAAGTTCGTGAAGCCTTGAAGAGGGGGATTAGGGATTCGGGATTGGGGATTCGTGGGTGCGCCCGGCGTGCCTGTGGCCGGGGTTATCACTCGATGCCGCGCGTCGTTCTTGGTCTGCTGCTGATAGTTTGCTCCGCCGCGGCATCGGCACAGACTCCACAGAGCGTGACGTTTCCGAGCCGTGACGGCAAAACCCGGCTTGTCGGGTACGTGTACCGTCCGCAAGGCGCCGGGCCGTTTCCGGCGGTGGTGATGCTGCATGGGCGCTCCGGCGTTTATTCATCGGCTGCGCACGGCCACTACGACGCGGCACATCTGATGCTGCGCCACAAAGCGTGGGGTACATTCTGGATGCAGCATGGCTATCTGGCGCTGCTGGTCGACAGTTTCAGTCCGCGCGGCTACGCGGCTGGATTTCCGATTCATTCGTATCGCAACCGGCCGCCGGCGGTCAGCGAGCAGACGGTGCGTCCGCTCGACGCGTACGGCGCGCTCGATTATCTGCGCTCACGAGCGGACGTGATCGGCAGCGCGATCGGCGTCCAGGGCTGGTCGAACGGCGGCATGACGGTGCTGGCGACGATGGCGCTGCATCCGCCCGGTATTGAAAATCCGACGCCGCGAACCGGCTTTCGTGCCGCGCTCGCGTTTTATCCGAGTTGCCGCAAACAGGCGCATCAGGCTTATCGGCCCTACGCGCCGCTGCTGGTGCTGGTCGCTACCAACGATCGGGAGGTCTCGCCGACCGTGTGCGAAAAGTTCGCGGCCGGCGTCCGTGCACGTGGCGGTAACATCGGGATCGTCCGCTATGCCGGCGCGACCCATGCATTCGACGAACCGAGCAGCAAACGGCAGCGCATCGACGCCAACCGCATCGCGCTGCAGGATTCGGAAAAGCGCGCGGCAGCGTTTTTTCATCGTTACCTGAAAAACAAGAATGAAGGCGGACGGATGAAGGATGACGAACGGCAGGCACGCCGTATAAAGAGCGAAAGATGACGAACAATGGTTTTGGAGCGTTGCGACACTCGATATTTGCGCTTTTGAAAAAGAGAGGCAAGGGGCGATTTCACGACGATGCCGTCTCGCTTCGCAGCAGAGGGTTCGCATCCATCTTCATCATTGCATTGCTTGTTCCGGTTCCCGGTTACGCCAGCCCTGTGGTCGGCGCACAGGGTCCAATCACCGGCGCCGCGATCGCGTCCGCACATCCATTGGCAACCCGTGCCGGTTATGAAATCCTGAAGCGCGGTGGCAATGCGTTCGATGCCGGGGTGGCGGTGTCCGCGGCGCTGGGAGTGGTCGAGCCATACTCGTCGGGTCTCGGCGGTGGCGGGTTCTGGCTGCTGCATCGCGCCGCCGACGGCTCCGACGTGATGGTCGATTCACGCGAGACCGCGCCGGGCCGCGCGACGCCGGACATGTACCTCGATGCGCACGGCAGGCCAATACCGCACGCGTCGACGCGCGGCGGCAAGGCGGCCGGCATTCCGGGCGTGCCGGCGGCGCTGGTGCATATTGCACAACATTATGGCCGGCTGCCGCTGGCAACCGATCTCGAACCGGCGATCCGGCTCGCGCGCGACGGTTTCGCGGTAGACAAGCGGTTTGCGCACATGACGCAGTTGCGCGAAAAGCTGCTGCAGAACGGGCGCAATACTGCCGCAACGTTTCTCGATCATGGCCACGCGCTGAAGCCGGGTTTTCTGTTGAAGCAGCCGGATCTGGCGCGCACGCTGGAGGCGCTGGCGCAGCACGGCCGCGCCGGTTTCTACGAAGGCAGCGTGGCGGCGCACCTGGCGCATGCGATCGATGCTGCGGGTGGCATCTGGTCGCTCGACGATTTGCGCGACTACCGGGTGATCGAGCGTAAGCCGGCGAGAATTCATTATCGCGGCGCGACGGTGATCGCGGCGTCGCTGCCATCGGCCGGCGGCATCGCGCTGGCGCAGACACTGCACATGCTGGAGCGCTACGATCTGCCGGATACGCGCAGTGCGCGTTCCGCGCATTTCATCGTCGAAGCGCTGCGTCGCGCCTTTCAGGACCGGGCGCGTTATCTTGGTGATCCGGGCTTTGTGAAAGTGCCTGTCGCGCGCCTCGTCAGCCGCCCCTACGCCGACGAGCGCGCGGCGTCGATCGATGCCGACCGTGCGACGCCAAGCAGCGCACTGGCACTGCATCCGGCGCCGCTGCACGAAGGCGACAACACCAGCCATTTTTCGATCATCGACCAGGACGGCAACTGCGTCGCCGCAACGCTCAGCATCAATTTGCTGTTCGGCTCGGGCGTCGTTGGCGACGACACCGGCGTGCTGCTGAATGATGAGATGGATGATTTCACTACCGCCCCGGGCGTGCCCAACTCATTCAAGCTGCGCGGCGGCGAGCCCGACCGCGTCGAACCCGGCAAGCGGCCGCTGTCCAGCATGACGCCGACCTTCGTCGAGGATCACAAGGGAATCTTCGTCGTCGGCTCACCGGGCGGCTCGCGCATCATCAGCCAGGTGCTGCTGGCGGTGCTCGATTACATTCAGCAGCCGAGCGTCGATCTGCAGCGCATCGTCGGCGCGCCGCGTTATCATCATCAGTTCTGGCCGGACGTGGTCGAAATCGAGCCCGACAGTTTCTCGAAACAATGGCAGGCCGCGATGGAGCATTACGGCTACCATCTGAAGATCATCGGCCGCAAATGGGGCAACATGCAGGCGGCATTCAAATCCCGCGTCGACGGCACGGCAATTGCCGCGAGCGATCCGCGCGGCGAAGGTATTGCGTGGTACTGAAAGGCAGGAGTGAGGATTGAGGTACTAGGATTGAGTGAATAATGCGGCGCGCTGCGCGCGCCGGATATTTCCCCTCAATCCTAGTACCTCAATCCCCGATCCTCAATCCTGCTTCTCGATCCTCAATCCCTGATCCTGTATCATGGCAAAATTTTAGCCTTCTTCCGGTCGCATGAAGACGACATTCCTGGATTTCGAACAGCCGATCGCCGAACTCGAGTCGAAAATCGAAGAATTGCGTTACGTGCAGGATGATTCGGCGCTGGACATTTCGGAAGAAATCACCCGGCTGCAGAAGAAAAGCCAGTCGCTGACGAAGAGCATTTACGGCAAGCTGACGGCATGGCAGGTGGCGCAGGTTGCGCGTCATCCGCAACGTCCGTACACGCTCGACTACATCGGAAAAATCTTCACCGATTTCGAAGAGCTGCACGGCGACCGCGCGTTTGCCGATGACCCGGCAATCGTCGGCGGGCTGGCACGCTTCAACGATCTGCCGGTGATGGTGATCGGCCACCAGAAGGGGCGCGATACCAAGGAAAAGATCAAACGCAACTTCGGCATGCCGAAGCCCGAAGGTTATCGCAAGGCGCTGCGCCTGATGAAGCTCGCCGAAAAGTTCGGCATCCCGGTGCTGACGTTCATCGACACACCGGGCGCGTATCCGGGCGTGGGTGCCGAGGAACGCGGCCAGTCGGAGGCGATCGGACGCAATCTCTACGTGATGGCCGGTCTGCGTGTGCCGGTCGTCTGTACCGTGATCGGCGAGGGCGGCTCCGGCGGTGCGCTGGCGGTCGCGGTCGGCGATACGCTGCTGATGCTGCAATATTCGACCTATTCAGTGATTTCGCCCGAAGGCTGCGCGTCGATTCTGTGGAAGAGCGCGACTCATGCCGCCGATGCGGCGGAGACGCTGGGCATTACCGCATCGCGTTTGAAGGCGCTCGGACTGGTCGACAAGGTCGTCAACGAGCCGCTGGGCGGTGCGCACCGTGACCCCGACGCGATGATGCAGACGCTGAAGAAAGCGCTGCAGGACGCGCTGCGGCAGTTGCAGCACCGCAATGCGGACGAGCTGATCGAAAACCGTTTTGCCAAGCTGATGAGTTATGGCCGCTTCAAGGAAGCCGAAGTCAAATGAATCGGCGCCATCTGATCTCGCGGCCCATGTACGCGACGTTGTGCGGTGCCACGTCGCGCGCGGCGCGCGCATTACTGTCGGCCTGAGCGGCGGCGTCGATTCGGTCGTTCTGCTGGATGTGTTGCGGCATCTGGCCGGCCCGCTGCGATTCACGCTGACGGCCATCCACGTCAATCACGGTCTGAGCCCCAATGCGACACGCTGGACGGCATTTTGCCGCGAGCTCTGCCGCCGCCGCGCGATTCCGCTGCGCGTTCGCAAGGTCGCAGTGGCGCGCGGCAACAGTACCGAGGCGGCGGCGCGAACGGCACGCTATTCAGCGTTTCGGACGGAGCGCGCCGAATTCGTCGCACTCGCGCACAATCGTGACGACCAGGCGGAAACCCTGCTGCTGCAACTGTTGCGCGGCGCGGGTGCAAAGGGGCTGAGCGCGATGCCCGTGTTCAGGATCGAGGATCGAGGATTGAGGATTGAGGTAAATAATGCGGCGCGCGAGGCGCGCCGGAAACGTGCCCTCGATCCTCAATCCTCGATCCTCAATCCTGCTTTTCTTCGTCCTTTGCTCGACGTGCCGCGCGCCGACATTCTCGACTATGCCCGCCGGCACGAGCTGCAATGGATCGAGGACGAAAGCAACGCGGACACCGGTTACGACCGCAACTTCTTGCGTCATCGCATCCTGCCGCTGATGGCGCAGCGCTGGCCGGCGTACGGCGCAACACTGGCGCGTAGTGCACGTCATCTGGCGCAGGCGGCGCAATTGCTGGAGGTGCTGGCGATGCAGGATGCGTGTATCGCTGCCGACGGAGAGGCACTGAACATCGATGCACTGCGCGCGCTCGGCGCAGCGCGGGCCGGCAATGTCGTACGCCATCTGCTGGCCGGTCATGGTGTCGACATGCCGAACACGGCGCGGCTCGACGAATTTCTGCGCCAGCTACTCGCTGCGCGTCACGATGCGCGGGTGCGCGCCGCGTTCGGCGATGTGGATTTGCGCCAGTTCGCCGGCACGCTCCATCTGGTGCGCCGCCGTGTCGCGGCGGTGCCACCGGCGGTTGAATGGCGCGGCCAGCGCCGGCTGCGGCTGCCGGAGTGGGATGGCGCGACGCTGGTGATGAGGCGCGTGCGCGGGCGTGGCATTCGCTGCGCCCTACTCGACGGCAAATCTGTCACGCTGCGTCCGCGGCACGGCGGCGAGCGGCTGCAGCCGGATGGCGCGCGCCCGCGGCGCAGTCTCAAGAATCTGCTGCAGGAGAGCCGTATCCCGCCGTGGCAGCGTGAACGGCTGCCGCTGCTGTTCTGCGGTGCGGCCCTGGTGTGGGTGCCCGGCATCGGTATCGATTGCCGCTTTCAGGCGCGCGCTGGAGAACCGGGGCTGGAGCCGTCGTGGCTGGACGGTAGATAACGGCGCTCGCGGCGGTTCATCCAGCTCCAGCGTTTTTTGCCGATTCCGCAAATCGGACATTGCCGCCGAGCCAGCAGCCGCACACCCGGCCGGCGGTATCGATCCGGAACCGCAGCGCGATTTCCGATGGGCGGCCCATGGCACGGCCCTGCCGCACGCGGATCGGTTGGTCATCGGCGTCGACCAGGCCGTTCGCCAGCAGTCCGAACGCAAGCGCCGCGGCGGCAATGCCGGTCGCCGCATCTTCCGGATAGCCGGACGATTTCGGGAATTGGCGGGCATCGAACAGGCGGGCCTCGGCGTCCGCCACCGCATACGGGTAGAGTCCGGTCGATCCGATTTGCGCGCATACCTGTTCCACGCGGCCGAAGTCGGGCTGCAGCGCATCCAGCACGGCAGGGCTTTCCAGCGGTATCAGGGTTTTCATGCGGCTGGTGCAGGCATTCTGGATCGGCGCCGCCGCCAGTTCATTCGCGGTGATGCGTAGAACCGACAGGATTGCGGCCTGTGCGGCCGTGGATCCCGGTAACGCTTCGATGCGAGCTGCAGGCTGTGTGATTTCGACGTGAGCGCCGCCGCCGTCCCGCTCGGCGATGCGCGCATCCACGCGTCCGCTGCGGGTGTGGAGCGAAAGCCGATCGCCGGGCAGCCTGTCGAGCCGGTCGAGCAGCCACACGGCGCCAACCGTTGCGTGTCCGCACATTTCCATCTCGTGGTTGGGAACCCAGAAGCGCAGCGCGAAGTCGCACGCCAATCCCTCTGCTGGCGGCAGCACGAAGCCGCTCTCGTGTCCATGGTGGCGCGCGACGTCCTGCATCTGCGCATCCGACATGCCGGCGGCGTCAATGACGATGGGTGCCGGGTTACCGCCGCGCGGTCCTGCGGCGAAGACGTCGACAATGTGGATTTCTGGTGTCACGACAGCCTGTCCCACGGCACACGGGGCGACAATGGCATCAAAGCCTGCTAGAATTGGCTATTTAAATTGATTCAACGCGTTAGCACCAGTTTAACATCAAAATTATCGGGGGCTTTGCATGGCAATTGAACGGACTCTGTCGATCATCAAGCCGGATGCGGTGGCGAAAAACGTGATCGGACAGATTTACTCGCGTTTTGAGCAGGCCGGTCTCAGCATCATCGCTGCACGGATGATGCATCTGTCGCGTGCCGACGCGGAAGGTTTTTATGCCGTGCACCGCAAACGGCCTTTTTTTGCCGACCTGGTTGAATTCATGACGTCAGGTCCGGTGCTGGTGCAGGTGCTGGAAGGCGAGAACGCGATCCAGAAGAACCGCGAACTGATGGGCGCGACCGATCCGGCGAAGGCCGACAAGGGCACGATTCGCGCCGATTTCGCCGACAGCATCGATGCCAACGCGGTACACGGTTCGGATGGGCCGCAGACCGCGACCACCGAGATCGCGTATTTTTTTCCGTCGATGCACATTCACTCGCGACGGGCGTAAGCTGTCCGGCATGAGCGTCAACCTTCTCGGATACAGTCGCGGCCAGCTTGCCGACTGGTGCGCGGAACAGGGTGAGAAGCCGTTCCGCGCGCGCCAGCTGATGCACTGGATCCACCAGCGCGGCAGCGACGATTTCGGGTCGATGAGCGACATCTCGAAACCGTTTCGCGCGCGGCTCGCGCACAGCGCCGGCATCGTTGCGCCGCGCATCGTGCGCGATACGACAGCCACCGACGGCACGCGCAAATGGTTGCTCGACGTTGGTACCGGCAACGCGATCGAGGCGGTATTCATTCCGGAGCCTGATCGCGGCACGCTGTGCATTTCATCGCAGGCGGGCTGCGCGCTGGAATGCGCGTTTTGCTCGACCGGAAGGCAGGGCTTCAATCGCAACCTGTCGGTGAGCGAGATCATCGGCCAGTTGTGGCTGGCGAACCGTCTGCTGGGACATGGCGACGGCGGCGAACGCGCGGTCACCAACGTCGTGATGATGGGAATGGGCGAGCCGCTGGCAAATTTCGACAACGTGGTCGCGGCGCTGCAGTTGATGCTGGACGATGACGCGTACGGCCTGTCGCGCCGGCGCGTCACGCTCAGCACCTCGGGGCTGGTGCCGGCGATCGACCGCCTGCGCGACGCGTGCCCGGTGGCGCTGGCGGTGTCGCTGCATGCACCGAACGACGAGCTGCGCGACCGGCTGGTGCCGATCAACCGCAAATACCCGATTCGCGAGCTGCTGGCAGCCTGCGTGCGCTACATCGAAAAGGCGCCGCGCGATTTCGTGACCTTCGAATACGTGATGCTGGAAGACGTGAACGACAGCGCCGCCCACGCGCGGGAACTGGCGGCGCTGGTGCGCGACGTGCCATGCAAGATCAACCTCATTCCGTTCAATCCGTTTCCGGATTCGGGCTTCGAGCGCTCCGGCCGCGACGCGATAACGCGCTTCCAGCAGGTACTGATGGCCGCCGATATCGTAACCACCGTGCGCCGCACGCGCGGCGACGACATCGATGCCGCCTGCGGGCAACTCGCCGGTCAGGTGCAGGATCGCACCCGGCGCAAACTGCGGCGTCTGGCGGAGGCGGTGAAATGAACAGATTCATGCTGATGGCATGTGCCGTGGCGACGGTCTGGCTGGCGGGCTGCGCGACGCAGCCGACCGAGGGGCCTGACTATGGCCTGCAGCGGGGTGACGACAGTGCGGCGCAGCAGCGTGCGCGTGCCCACACGGATCTGGGGGTCAGCTATTTTCAGGTCGGCAGCAACGGCGTCGCGCTTCAGGAGTTGCAGGACGCGGTTCAGGCCGATCCCGACTACGGCCCGGCCTACAACGGGCTGGGTCTGGTGTACATGAAGCTGAACGAGAACGGCAAGGCGGAACGCGCATTTCAGCGCGCGCTCAGCATCAATCCGAATGATTCGGAAGCGAACAACAACTACGGCTGGTTTCTGTGCCAGACCGGACACGAGTCGGAATCGATCAAGTATTTCGTCGGCGCGCTCAGGAATCCGCTCTACCGGACGCCGTACAAGGCCTACATCAACGCCGGTGTGTGTTCGAAGAAAGCCGGCGATCTTGCCAGTGCACAGGATTTTTTTCTGAAGGCGCTCCACTATCGGCCGAGCCAGTCCGACGCGCTCTACAATCTGGCCGATATTTTTTATACGCATGGCAATTACGGACAGGCGAAGAGCTATCTCGATCGCTATGACCGGCTGGCGCGGCCGACCGCGAAATCGCTGTGGCTCGGCGCACGCATCGCCCATCGTCTTGGCAACGGCGTTTCGGAGGCGCAGTATGCGAGTGCATTGCGTCAGAACTTTCCCGGATCGGACGAGGCCAAAGCGCTGATGAACGGACAATTTCGATGAACGGACCGGTCGAACACGTAATTCCGCAGATGGATTACGAGTCCACCGGCGGCCAGCTTGCGGCGGCGCGTCAGCATTATGGGCTGGCGGTCGCCGACGTCGCGCGTCAGCTCAAGCTCAATGTGCGGCAGGTCGAAGCGCTCGAAGAGGATGCCTACGAGCAATTGCCGGGGCCGGTGTTCGTGCGCGGCTTCGTGCGCAACTATGCGCGGTTCCTGGGGCTCGATCCGGAGCCGCTGCTGGCTTATGCCGAGCACCACATGCCGCGGCAGCGGCCGGTGGACGAACCGTTCTCGCCGTCGCGCGCCGTGCCGTTTTCCGGTGAGCGTGAAAATCACCTCAGCCGC
Organism: Burkholderiales bacterium; assembly: GCA_035700525.1. Taxonomy (GTDB): domain Bacteria; phylum Pseudomonadota; class Gammaproteobacteria; order Burkholderiales; family JBDZVW01; genus JBDZVW01. The sequence continues at coordinate 11,759 of DASSON010000198.1, read as the reverse complement.
TACATGATCGTCATCGTGCTGCTGATCGCCGGCGTACTGGTGTTCGAGCTTTATCATTACAAGCCGCAGCACATCGCCGAAAAGACACTGTTCGAGCCGGGTCGGCTGCGCGAAGCGCCACCACCGGCACGCAAGCCAGCCATCGCCCCGGCGCAGCTGGCGAAAACGGCGCCGGCCGGCGCGGCCGCGACACCGCCGGCCGCGACATCGCAGGGCGCACCAGCCGCCGATTCCGGCGCGGCTCCGGCGGCTGGCGCCGAATCGCCCGCGGCAGCAGACGGCAGCGGCGCTGCGGCGGCCCCTGCTGCGGCGGCGCCCAACCAGGCCGATGCTGCTGCGTCGAATGCCGACAACGGCACCACGGCCTCACCACAGACACAACCGGCAGCGTCGGATAGTGCCGCGGCTCCCGGCGCTGCCCCCGCAGCGGCCGCCGCTGCTCCGGCACAGGCGGCGCTTCCGTTCGGCGAGAAGCAGCTGCACCTGGTATTTCACAAGGATTCGTGGGTTGAAGTGCATGACAAGGCCGGCAAGCGCATTTTCTCGAAGCTCAATCCCGCCGGCACCGAACAGACGATTACCGGCACGCCGCCGTTCTCGCTGGTGATCGGCAATGCCGCCGGCGTCACGCTGACCTACGGCGGAAAGCCGGTCGATCTCGCGCCGCATACCAAGACCACGGTGGCGCGCTTTACGCTCGAGTAGGCAATGGAATACGGATTCAGTTCGCGACGCAACAGTTGCCCGGTGAAAGTCGGCTCGCTGACGATCGGCGGCGGCGCGCCGATCGTCGTACAGTCGATGACCAACACCGACACCGCCGACGTCGAGGCGACGGTACGGCAGGTGACGGCACTGGCGCAGGCCGGATCGGAATTGGTGCGGGTGACCGTCAATACCGTGGAGGCTGCCGCCGCGGTGCCGGCGATTCGCGAGCGGCTCGACGCAACGGATGTCGAGGTGCCGCTGATCGGCGACTTTCATTTCAACGGCCATCGCCTGGTCACGCAGTTTCCGGAATGCGCGCAGGCGCTGGCGAAGCTGCGCATCAATCCCGGCAATGTCGGCCGCGGCTCGAAACGCAACGAGCAGTTCGCGACGCTGATCGATGCCGCGTGCCGCTATCACAAGCCGGTGCGCATCGGCGTCAACTGGGGCAGCCTTGATCCGGCGCTGCTGGCGCGCATGATGGACGACAACGGCCGCCTGCCGCAGCCGGAAGACGCGGCGGTGGTGACGCGGCGCGCGCTGGTGGCGTCCGCGCTGCAAAGCGCGCAGCAGGCGGAAGCGCTCGGCCTGCCGCACGACCGCATCATTCTGTCGTGCAAGGTGAGCGGCGTGCAGGATCTGATTGCCGTCTATCGCGATCTTGCCGCGCAATGCGACTATCCGCTGCATCTGGGGCTCACCGAGGCCGGTATGGGCTCCAAGGGCATCGTCGCATCGACCGCGGCGCTGGCGGTGCTGCTGCAGCAGGGCATCGGCGACACCATCCGCATCTCGCTCACGCCGGAACCCGGCGGCGACCGTACGCGCGAAGTGATCGTGGCGCAGGAAATCCTGCAGACGATGGGATTGCGCTCGTTCACGCCGCTGGTCATCGCCTGCCCCGGTTGCGGCCGTACCACCAGCACGGTGTTCCAGGAACTCGCCGCGCAAATTCAGGAATTTCTGCGGCGCCAGATGCCGCTGTGGAAACGCCGTTATCCGGGCGTCGAAAACATGCATGTCGCCGTCATGGGCTGCGTCGTCAACGGGCCCGGCGAAAGCAAGCATGCGAACATCGGCATCAGCCTGCCGGGATCGGGTGAGACGCCGGTGGCGCCGGTATTCGTGAACGGCGTCAAGACCGTGACGCTGAAGGGCGAGCGCATTGCCGCCGAATTTCAGGACATCGTCGAACGCTATGTGAATGACACGTACGGGAGCGCCGCCGCGGCGGCGCCTGCGGCGGACGCGGAAGCCGTGAATCACTGACCGTGCGACGCTTCACCCGGTTTTTCCCCTTTTTCAGAACAACACGATGAGCAACCCCATTCAGGCGGTGCGGGGCATGAATGATGTGCTGCCGGACGAATCGTACCGCTGGGAATTTCTGGAAGACACGGTGCGCGACTGGCTGCGCGCGTACGGCTATCGCGGCATTCGCATGCCGCTGGTCGAGCGCACCGAGCTGTTCGTGCGCACCATCGGCGAAGTGACCGACATCGTCGAGAAGGAAATGTACACCTTCGTCGACGAACTGAACGGCGAGAGCCTGACACTGCGCCCGGAGGGCACCGCGTCGTGCGTGCGCGCGGTGATCGAGCACAATCTACTCTACAATGGCGCGCAGCGGCTGTATTATGCCGGCCCGATGTTTCGCCACGAGCGTCCGCAGAAAGGGCGTTACCGCCAGTTTCACCAGGTCGGCGTGGAGGCGCTCGGATTTGCCGGGCCGGACATCGACGCCGAGCACATCGTGATGTGCGAGCGGCTGTGGCACCGTCTCGGCCTGGGAACCGTCGAGCTTCAGCTCAATACGCTGGGCAGTCCGCAGGCCCGGGCGCGCTATCGTGAACGCCTGGTTGGCTACCTGCAAGGCCGCTTCGACGAGCTCGACGCCGATTCGCGACGCCGCCTCGACACCAATCCGCTGCGCATTCTCGACAACAAGAATCCGCACCTGGCCGACGTGATCCGTGACGCGCCGCAGCTGCGCGACGATCTGGACGATGAATCAGCCCGGCATTTCGAGGCGCTCGAAAGCCTGCTCGGCGCGGGCGGCATTGCCTACCGCGTCAATCCGCGGCTGGTGCGCGGCCTTGACTACTATAATGCGACGGTATTCGAATGGGTGACGGACCGGCTCGGCGCGCAGGCAACATTCTGCGCCGGCGGCCGCTACGACGGGCTGATTGCGCAGATCGGTGGCAAGCCGGCGCCGGCCTGCGGTTTTGCGATGGGGGTCGAGCGCGTGCTGACGCTGATGGAAGCGGCCGCCGCGCAGCCGCCGGCACCGGACGCATATGTCGTGCACCAGGGTGAGGCGGCGTCGCGTTACGCATTCGATGCCGCCGAGCGCATGCGTGAGCGCGGTGCGGCAGTGGTGCTGCATTGCGGTGGAGGCGGTTTCAAGTCGCAGATGAAAAAGGCCGACGCGAGCGGCGCGCGCTACGCGATCATCATTGGTGACGACGAGCTGCAGGCGAACGTCGTCAGCGTCAAGCCGCTGCGCATGGAAGCGCCGCAGGTGCGTGTTACACTCGACGCGGCAATCGATCAAATTCGCAATATCGGGGACAAGTGAATGGCGTTCAATCTCGAAGAGCAGGAAGAACTCGAGGCGCTCAAGGCATGGTGGGGGCGCTACGGTATGCTGGTGACGGTGGCCGTGGTGGTCGCTGCGCTGACGACGGCGGGGATTTTCGGGTGGCGCGCCTGGTGGCATCACCAGGACGTGCAGGCGGGAACATTCTACGTGCAGCTGACGGCGGCCACGGCGAGCGGCGATCACAAGAAGGTGGCCGATATCGCAAAGCTGATCGAGAAGGATTATCCGCGAACGCGTTACGCGGCGATGGCGGCGCTGGCGTCGGCGCGCGCCGCATTCGATGCCGGCGACCTGAAGGCGACGTCGGCGCAGCTGCAGTGGGCGATCGATCATGCGAAGGAAGCCGAGCTGCGCGACGTGGCGCGGCTGCGGCTGGCGGGGGTGCTGCTCGACCAGAAAAATTATGCGCAGGCGCTCAAGCTGCTCGACGAAAAACACGCGACGCCGCTCGACGGACTTTACGCCGACCGCAAGGGTGACGTGCTGGCGGCGCAGGGCAAGGTCTCTGCAGCTAAAAGCGCCTACAAGGTCGCGCTCAACGAGACCGGCCAGGGCGACGCGTACCACAACGTGATCCAGCTCAAGCTGGACGCGCTGGGCGACGCCAAATGACGCTGCGAACGATCGCTGCGCTGCTGGGCGCATCCGTGCTGCTCGGTGGCTGCGGCTTCTGGAGCAGTGCGCCGGTGGCGCCGCCGTCGCCGCTGACGTCGTTCACGCCGACGGTGAAGACGCACGTCGACTGGCAGACCAATATCGGCGCGTCCGGCCATGGCATTTTTCGTCCGGCGGTGGCGAGCGGCTACGTCTACGTTGCCGGCAGCAGCGGCAAGATCGCGAAGATCGATGCGGTGAACGGCTCCACGGTATGGCAGATCGATGCCGGGCAGCCGCTGTCGGGCGGCGTCGGCGCCGGCGATGGCATGGTGCTGGTCGGCACGCCGATGGGCGAAGTGCTGGCTTATGACACCGGTGGCAAGCCATTGTGGAAAGCGAAGGTGTCGAGCGCCGTGCTGTCTGCGCCGGTGCCGGCACGCGGTATCGTGGTGGTGCGCAGTGCCGACGATCGTCTGTACGGCCTGGATGCTGCCGACGGCAAGCGCAAATGGGTTTACGAACGGCAGTTACCGTCGCTGACGCTGCGCACCTACACCGGCGTCACCGTTGACCGGGGTGCGGTATTCGCCGGCTTCCCGGGCGGCCGCCTGGTCGCGCTCAATGCGGACACCGGGGCGGTCGGCTGGGAGGCGGCGGTGGCGCTGCCGCACGGCACCACCGAACTGGAGCGCGTCACCGATGTGTCGAGCCTGCCGGTCACCGATCCGGACCAGGTGTGCGCGGTTGCGTATCAGGGACGGGTCGCGTGTTTCGACATCCGTCGCGGCACGCTGAACTGGGCGCGCAGCATTTCGAGTTCGGCCGGCATGGCGCTCGACGGACGCTACGTGTATGTCACCGACGATCAGGGCGCGGTCGCCGCGTTTTCGGAAGACGGCGGCACCAGCGCCTGGAAGCAGAGCAAGCTGCTGCGCCGCCGGGTCAGCGGACCGCTGGCGGTCGATCACCTGGTCGTGGTCGGAGACTATGAAGGCTATGTGCATCTGCTGTCGCGCGACAATGGCGCATTCGCCGCGCGCGTGGCGACCGACGGCAGCGCGATCACCGTGCCGCCGGTGGCGCTCGGTGAATCCAGCTTCGTCGTGCAGACGCAAAAAGGCGGCGTGTTCGCGATATCGATCAAGTAGCGACCGCGCAGCATCATACTCACCAGCGGAAACATGCCCATATCGGAAGGCATCGATTTTCGCAATCCGCCGGTCGCCGGTGTCGCGATGCGCCTGACGCAGCGCGTGACACGCATCACCGCGCCGAACGCCGGCGTGATGACCGGTCCGGGAACGAATACCTACGTCGTCGGCGAGCGTGATCTCGCCGTCATCGACCCGGGACCGGCGATCGCTTCGCACGTGGCCGCGATCGTGCGCCATGCGGGGCGGCGGCTGCGCTGGATATTCGTTACCCACACGCATCTCGATCATTCGCCGGCGGCACGTGCGGTCGCGGCGGAGACCGGCGCGCAATTGATCGGCCGGCCACCGCCGGACGGCGGGCGTCAGGATCGCGATTTCGTTCCAGAGCATGTGCCGAACGACGGCGAGGTGATCGTTTGTGACGGCTGCACGCTGCGCGCCGTGCAGACACCGGGACATGCGTCCAATCATTTGTGCTGGCTGCTCGAGGAAGAGCGGCTGCTGTTCACCGGCGACCACATCATGCAGGGCTCGACGGTGGTGATCACGCCGCCCGACGGCGACATGAGTGCGTATTTCGCGTCGCTTGAAAAAGTGCTTGCGCTTGACGTGGATGTGCTGGCGCCGGGTCACGGATCGCTCATCGGCGAACCGCAGGCAGCGGTGCGCCGGCTGATCGGGCATCGCCTGTGGCGTGAGCGTAAGGTCGTCGACGCACTGGCGGACGCCGGAACGCCGACGCTGGACGAGCTTCTGCCGGTGGTTTATTCCGACGTGGCGCCGCAGCTTCATGCAGCCGCGCGCGGGTCGCTGCATGCGCACCTGCTGAAACTTGCACGCGACGGGCGCGCGATTCAGACCGCCGATCGCTGGCGCGCCGCCTGACGCGGTACGGCAGTTCCCGTCAGTCGCCGCGCACCGTCCGCGTCCATACCGCGAGCGCGGCCATCAGGTCCCTGACGAAGCCGCGCGTGGTGTCGTCGGTCAGGCGGCCCTGTTCGTCGAATATCCGCGCCGCGTCCGAGATCAGCACCTCCGGCTTGTTGACCGGATGCATGTTCAGGAACACGAAACATTGCCGCAGGTGAAGCTGCGAGCGTATCGTGCGTCCGGTGCTCGGGGTCACGCCCATGATCGCGACCGGCTTGCCGCTGAACGGCTGGTCGGGCGGACGCGATGCCCAGTCGATCGCATTCTTCAGCACGCCGGGGATCGAGTAGTTGTATTCGGGTGTTGCGATCAACAGCGCATCGGACTGCGCGATTTTGTCACGCAATTGCTGCACCGGTGCCGGAAACCCTTTTTCACGCACATCCTCGTTGTAGAGCGGGATCGCTGCCAGATCGAAAATTTCGACCGACATTCCGGGCGGCAGCATTGCCACCGCGTTGTGCAGCAGCATCGTGTTGTACGACGCCTTGCGCAGACTGCCCGAAATGCCCAGTACCTTGATTGGTTTCGTATCGTTACTCATGGCTTTCTCCACCGCCATGTCGATGGCGGCAATGGCTTACGTCAACGCCTTGTCGGATACCACGATGCCGTCGATGTCGGCGTAAAGATATTGTCCCGGCGCGAATGTCACGCCGCCGAAGGTCACCGGAGTGCCAACCACGCCTTCACCGCGCTTGATGCTCGGCAGCGGGAAATGATTGAGTGCGCGGATGCCGATTTCGACGTCCGCGATCGCCGCTATGTCGCGCACGCAGCCGTAGAGCACAATGCCGCTCCAGCCGTGCTGGGCACCTAGCCCCGCGACCATGTCGCCGACCAGCGCGCAGCGCAGCGAACCGCCGCCGTCGACCACCAGCACGCGGCCGTTGCCGGGCGTGGACAGCGTTTCCTTGACCAGCACGTTGTCTTCATGGCACTTCACGGTCTGGATTGCACCGCAGAACGCGGCATGCTTGCCATAGCTGCGGAATATCGGCTCGACGATGCGGATTGCATCGCGGTACTGGTCGCACAGGTCCACTGTCTGAAATGCCATGTCGTTTCTCCGATGGGATGATGCGGGATGGTGGTGACGTATTGTAATGACGCAGGACGGTGCTGTCATTCGCTTTAGGTAGCGGCCGGCAACGGAATGACAGGTTCTGACCTGAACTCCGGAGCCGTTGCATCGTGTATCTATACGCGATACACTTGCGCATGATCAGAAGTTTCCGGCACAAGGGGATCCAGCGATTTTTTGAATCGGGTACCAAGGCCGGAATTCGGGCGCAACACGCCGCGCGATTGGCGCGGCAATTACGGCAACTCAACGACGCGCGCAGGCCGCAGGACATGAATATCCCGGGCTGGAAGCTACATCCGCTGTCGCATGATCTGGCCGGACATTGGTCGGTGTGGGTCAGCGGAAACTACCGGCTGACTTTCATGTTTGAGGCTGAGGATGTGATCCTCGTCGATTACCTGGATTATCACTAGGAGCTTATGATGGCACGCATGTTCAATCCCCCGCATCCTGGAGAAACGCTGCGGGAGGATATTTTGCCGGCGCTGGGCCTGTCGGTTTCGGCGGCTGCCGGCCAACTGGGGGTCAGCCGGGTGGCGCTTTCCCGTGTGCTGCACGGGCGTGCGGGTGTCTCGATTGATCTGGCGCGGCGCCTGGAGAAGTGGCTGGGCGGCCCTGATGCTGGACCTGACGCCGAAGTGTGGCTGAAAGGGCAGTTGGCCTATGACCTGTGGCAGGCCGAGCATTCCGGAAAGGCGCCGCGCGTCAGACCGGCAAAAATGACGATGTGATTTGAGGCGGTAAATTCACTGAAGCAAGTCGGACGGAAAGCCGCCGGAAGTTGCTTTGCCGGTGCATTGCGACATTCAAAAGGAGAGCAGGTGAGCGATTATGACGTGATAGTGGTAGGCGCCGGCAACGCGGCGTTTGCGGCGGCGGTATCGGCCCGGGAAAACGGCGCGCAGCGTGTGCTGGTGCTGGAAAAGGCGCCGCGCGCGCAGCGCGGCGGAAACACGCATTTCAGCGGCGCGATTTTCCGTTTCGCATTCGACGACGTGGCCGCGCTTGCGCGTTTCGTGCCCGATGCCGAAGCGCAGTACCCGGGGTTCAATCGCGGCGTGCAGCCGTATCCCGGAACGGCCTTTCGCGATGATCTGATGCGTGTGACGGACGGGCGGACCGATCCGGTGCTGTCTTCGATGTTGATCGATCGTTCATGGGACACCGTATGCTGGCTGCAGGATGTCGGACGCATGCAATTCGAACTGGCGCTGTCCGTGATCGGTGTCCGGACCGGCAAGGAAATCAAGTGGCCGAAGGGGGCGATCGTGCGCGTGGTGCACGAGGGCGTCGGTCTGTCGCAGACATGGTTCGAGATCGCCGAAAAGATGGGCATTGAAATCCGCTACGAAACCGGCGCGGCGCGGCTCAACCAGGCCGAAAGCGGCCGTGTCTCCGGCGTTACCGTGAAGGGACCGGATGGTTTTGCAACGCTCGATGCGCGGGCGGTGGTGCTGGCGTGCGGCGGCTTCGAGACCAATCCCGAATGGCGCGCACGCTACCTCGGTCAGCCATGGGATCACGCAAAGGTGCGCGGCTCCAGCTTCAATTACGGCGACGGTCTGCGCATGGCGATGGACATCGGAGCGATGCCGTGGGGTCACTGGGGCGGCTGTCACGCGACGCCGATTTCGGCCGATGCACCCGATTACGGCAAGCGCGAGCTGACCGACAAGACCAACCGGCTGTCCTATCCGTATGGGGTGATGATCAACGTCGAGGGGCGGCGCTGGATCGATGAGGCGGTGGATTTCCAGTCCTATACCTATGCGCGCTACGGCGGGCTGATTCTGAAACAGCCGCAGAGCCTGATCTACCAGATTTTCGACAGCAAGGTGTTGCCTCTGCTGGAACCGCGCTACTCGACCACCGAGCCATTCAAATCGGATACGCTCGCGGGCCTAGTGGCGCAGCTCAAGGTGGATCGCGAACAGGCGCTGGCGACGCTGAACGAGTACAACGATGCGGCGGGACATGGCCGTTTCGATCCGGCGGTGCTTGACGGCATGCATACCGAAGGCATTCGTCCGCCGAAATCGAACTGGGCGCAGAAGCTCGATACGCCGCCGTACGTTGCCTACCCGGTCACCGGCGGCATCACGTTCACGTTTGGCGGTCTCAGGATCAACGAGGAGGCACAGGTGATCGGCACCGACTGGGCGCCGATTGCGGGACTCTACACTTGCGGCGAAATGGTGGGCGGGCTGTTCCACTACAATTATCCACTGGGCACCGGGCTGATGTCGGGCGCGGTGTTCGGCCGCATTGCCGGCCGCGGTGCGGCGCGCGCGTAGGTCGACAGGTGATGAAAGCGCAATCCATGCCTGATCGAGCCGGAAGCGAGCCGTTCGAACCTTGACCAGCGACTGGACACGCCGGCGTTTTCTGAGCAGAACGCTGGGCAGCGCAGTGCTGACGCCGCCGGGCGCGAAGCCGGACAAGCTGATCTGCGGTATCAGCAGCGGTCTCGGCGAACAGTGCATGGCGGTGTTCGAGAACGCGTTCGCGCGCGCCAGCGATATTCCGGTCGGGCACAGGGTGGCGATGGGGGCCGAACAGTACTCGGCGCTGAGATCCCGTGACGACACGTTGCACCTCGTCAATCTGCAAGACCGCTATCTGCAGCGGGCGGCGCGCGCCGGGTTGCTGGCGCCGATCGACTATACGCTGGTGCCGAATGCCGAGCCGATCCCGGACGCCTGGCGCCAGCCGGCATGGCTGGGCTACATGTACGTGACGGTCGGCATCGTCTATAACGCGCAGGCGCTCGGCGAGCCGCCGCGCGACTGGACCGACCTGCTCGGCGACCGTTATTGCGGCCGCGTCGCGATCGACCGTTTTGGCCGTTTCGGGCTGCATACGCTGCTGGCGTTTGCACTGGCGCAGGGCGGTGACTACGCCGGCATGGGCGCCGGCTTCGATCTGATCCGGAAATTCGCCCAGTCAGGCGCGGTGTTCATGCGTGATCCACAGCATGGCATGCGGCTGCTGCGTGACGGGCGCGTGGATGTGGCGCTGTGGTCGAACGCGCGTGCACGGCTGTTGCAGCACGAGGGACTGCCGATCAGATATGCGGCGCCGCGAACCGGCGACGTGCAGGTTGCCTACGGCAACGCGATCGCGCTGCACTCCGGTTACCAGGACTGGAGCGCGACCTTTCTCAATTTCACCGCGACGCCGCAATTGCAGACGGAATTCGTGTCCGACACTTACCCGGCCTGTCCAACACATCCGCAGGCGATGATCGCGCTGCAGGCGGCACAGCCGGCGGCGCAACTTTGGGATGGCGGACGTATCGTACCCGACTATGATGAAATTCTGCCGCGGCTTGGCGAATGGTCGAAGCGCTGGAATGAAGCGATTGCCGGCTGACAGTTGAGTCAACGCGATATGAGCAGATGGGTTGGACTGCGGGCGTCGCTGGGCTGTGCGCTGCTCGCATTTGCGGGCATGCTGTGCGCCGCCGACGCTGTCGCCGCCGCGACCGGATTTACGATATTGGAACGGCCGGTCAAGGTGGTGGCGCAACCGGATTCCAAACCAGGCGATCCGGCGCGATTCTTTCCGTTCACGCTGACGGTATCGTACGGCGGGCGTTCGTTCATGTTCAGCACGCTGCTGATCGCCGTGGCCGATCGTGATCAGGCGCTCGCCATGCTCAGACGGACGATCGGATGGAAAGACGGCTATCTGTTCGTGCGCCAGGAATGCGGCGGCGGCAACATGTGGCGCTGCGACGTCGATCAGGTGTTCGCAGTGCGCGACGGGCGGCTGATCCACATCGGCGAGCAGCTCGGCGGACGCCGTGACCAAGGGCCGGGCGCATGGTTCCGCGAGGGTTATTTCACTGACGTTTACGACCGGTTCGAAAGCAACGACCTGACGTCGCATGCCGGCGCACCGTCGTTCACGATCTACATGAAGGAGAAGCACGGCACATTCGTCGTCGATCTCACCCGCACCTGGACCGGCAACCGCGACGCGTTCAAACGCGATCGCGATGAAATCCCGCGCGTCGCGCGCAATCATGAAATGGATCCGCGGGCGCGCGCGGAAACGCTGGCGAGCTTGCTGCTACACAACGCAATTCTTGCCCGCTATTGTCTGAAGCCGCGGCTGCAGGCGAGGACGATGACGAATGCGGCGCGCCTGCTGCCGCCCGAAAAGCAGAAGACCTTCAAGAGCATCGTCGATCGCGTGCTGCCCGGGCAATTGCCTGTGCGGCGCGGCGCGGTCGAAGCCACGGCAGAAAACTGAGCCGGATGGACGGTCTTGTGCGCTGCAACGAGGGTGTGAAAAATATCTCTCGAAATCACCGGCACCCTCACAGTACAATGATGCCGCAATCATATCGGACATACCGGGCCAGGGGAGGTCCGGTGCCGAATATCGTTTCGGCAATGAGCGGCATTTGTGCCAACCAGTAAAGGGGGATACATGAATCTGATCGAACGCGCGAAAAACATCATTCTGCAGCCGAAGCCGGAATGGCAGGCGGTGGCCGTCGAACCGACGCCGATGACCGAGCTCTACAAAAGCTATGTCTGCATTCTGGCGGCGATCGCGCCGATCGCGTCACTGATCGGCCTGTCGGTGATCGGCATCAGCATTCCGGTCGTCGGAACCGTGCGCGTGCCGTTCGGCTCCGGGCTTGGCCACGCAATCGTTTCGTACCTGT
>DASSON010000197.1:0-6737 GCA_035700525.1 Burkholderiales bacterium | reverse complement strand
ATCGCCAGCCTGACCGCGCTGATATTCCTGTGCCTGGCGTGGGAACTGTGGCTGGCGCCGCTGCGTCCCGGCGGCTCGCTGCTCGCGCTGAAGGCGCTGCCGCTGCTGGCACCGCTGTTCGGCATTCTGCGCGGCCGCGTCTACACCTATCAGTGGTCGTCGCTGCTGATTCTGGCGTGGTTCACTGAAGGCGTCGTGCGCGCGTGGTCCGATCACGGGCTCTCGCAACACCTCGCGCAAATCGAGATTGCGCTGTCGGTGATCTTTTTCCTGAGCGCGATTTTTTACGTGCGACAGAGCCGGCAGACGCGGCGCTCCCCGATCAGCCAGGAGAAATCAGCGCGCTGATCGCGCGGCATTGTCATACGCTGCCGCGAGCCGCGCATCCAGTGTGACCAACGGTGCGTGGCGGGCGAACGCAAGTTGCAGGTAGGCGGCATCGTAAGCGGAAAGCGCCCAGCGCCGCGCCAATGCCGGCAGATCATCCCAGCCCGGTTCGAACAGATCGAGCGCAAGTTTCCCGAACAGACGGTATCTGGCGCGGATATCCGACGCGCGTTCCGGATGACGGATCAGCTTGGTGGTGCAGACGCTGGCAATCTCGTAACGAATCAGGCCCGGCGCGATCAGTGTACCGTTGACACTTTCGAGCACCGGCGCGGCTTCCGGCTCGTCGAACAACACGGCAGCGACGGCCGAGGCGTCAACCACCGTGGCGCGCATCGCGGTCGCGACGAATGATGGCGGCAGATTCGCCGTTCATGCCGGCGCCCAGCTTGCGCGCGCGCTGCCAGAGCTGTTCCAGGGTCAGCCTGCCGGAGGCAGCCTTACGTCCTGACCGGCGATCGGCTTGCACAGCGTAGACGGTCTGCGCAGGCTCGGCGACGCGCGGATGCAGCGTCATCGCGGAGGCGTTCCCGTAATCGACCGCCTGCTCCATGATCGACAGCAATTCCTTCTGCAATGAGCGTCGCTGACTGGCGGCACGTTCCTTCAATTGCGCCGCCAGCGCGTCCGGCACCTGCTTGATAGTCAGTGTCACGGGCATGGTGAATGCTCCTTATGGATGCATAATACATCCATAATGGATGCTTCACAAATGCCCTACGCCGGCCTGACCCAATTGCTAGCGCCGGAAAATCCAGAGGATGATGCTGATTGCCAGCGAAATGATGATGCTGGTGGTGATCGGGAAATAGAACGAAAAGCCCTTGCGCTCGATGTGGATGTCGCCCGGCAGATGGCCCAGACCAAGCCGGGTGATCAGCGGCCAGGCAAAGCCCAGCACCACCAGGACCACGCCAAGGGTAATCAGCCACTTTGCCATCTTAGCGGCAGGATTGAGGATCGAGGATTGAGGATTGAGTCAATAATGCGGCGCGCGAAGCGCGCCGGTAACTCTCCCTCAATCCTGATAGCTCAATCCTCAATCCTGCCCTTAGACCTGTGGATTCACCCGCTCGCGGTTCTGTGCCAGCCGGTTCAGCGCGTTGATGTAGGCTTTCGCCGATGCCGTCACGATGTCGGTATCAGCGCCCTGGCCGTTGACGATGCGCCCGTTCTTCGCCAGCCGTACCGTGACTTCGCCCTGCGAATCGGTACCGCTGGTAACGTTGTTCACAGAATAAAGCTGCAGCGCGGCGCCGCTGGCGACCATCGATTCGATCGCCTTGAACGACGCATCGACCGCGCCGCTGCCGCGCGCTTCGGCACGCTTCTCCTTGCCGTCCTCGGTCATCACCACGCGCGCAAACGGCTGTTCCCCGGTCTCGCAATGCGCGACCAGAGCCACCAGCCGGTAACGCTCGTTGAGCTCGAGCATACCTTCGTCGCTGACCAGCGCCTGCAGATCCTCGTCAAAGATTTCATGCTTCTTGTCGGCGAGATCCTTGAAGCGCGCGAACGCCGCGTTCAGCGCTTCCTCCGATTTGAGCTCGATGCCGAGTTCATGCAGCCGGTTCTTGAATGCATTGCGTCCGGAATGCTTGCCGAGCACCAGCTTGTTGGCGGTCCAGCCGACGTCCTCGGCACGCATGATCTCGTAGGTTTCGCGGCTCTTCAGCACACCGTCCTGGTGAATGCCGGCTTCATGCGCGAATGCGTTGGCGCCGACCACCGCCTTGTTCGGCTGCACCGGAAAGCCGGTGATGCCGGCCACCAGCCGGCTCGCCGGCACGATGTGCGTCGTGTCGATACGCGTGTCGCACGGGAAAATATCCTGGCGCGTGCGCACCGCCATCACGATTTCTTCGAGCGCCGCGTTGCCGGCGCGCTCGCCGAGCCCGTTCACCGTGCACTCGACCTGGCGCGCGCCCGCCAGCACCGCCGACAGGGAATTCGCAACCGCCAGCCCGAGATCGTTGTGGCAGTGTACCGACCACACCACCTTGTCGGCATTCGGAATGCGCTCGCGCAGCGTGCCGATCAGCTTGCCGAAGGTTTCCGGCACCGTGTAGCCGACCGTGTCCGGAATGTTGACCGTGGTGGCGCCGGCCGCGATCACCGCCTCCAGAATGCGGCACAGGAAATCGATTTCGGAACGGCCGGCGTCTTCCGGCGAGAATTCGATGTTGTCGGTATATTCGCGCGCCCACTTCACCGCCTTCACCGCCTGGTCGATCACCTGCGACGGCTCCATCCGCAGCTTGGCCGCCATGTGGATCGGGCTGGTCGCGATGAAGGTGTGAATGCGCGGCGACGCCGCGCCCTTCAGCGCTTCGCCGGCGCGCCGCACGTCCTTTTCGCTGGCGCGCGCCAGTCCCGCCACGGTGCAATCCTTGACCGCCGCAGCAACCGCGCTAACCGCTTCGAAATCGCCGTTGCTGGCGGCCGGGAAGCCGGCCTCGATCACGTCCACCCGCATTTTTTCCAGGTGGCGCGCGATACGCAGTTTCTCGTCCCGCGTCATCGATGCGCCGGGACTCTGCTCGCCGTCGCGCATCGTCGTGTCGAATATGATCAACTGGTCTTTCATGATGCCCTCCACCGTATCATTTGCCGTCCTGCGGCCACCTCTATCCCGTTATCCCGAGCGCATATCCTTCGACTCGGCGCCCTGCCGCCCTCTGCCGGTCGCACCCGGCCTTGCGGCCGGGCCCCTGCTCCGCGGCTCAGGCGGCTACTCCAGCGGTTCCTCCGGGGGCGGCATGCGGCGCCGGCGGCGGCGGTCCAATACCCACGTAACATAGCCGGACAGTCCGTAGATGACGAACAGCAGAAACAGAATTTCGGGCAGCCGGCTCGAGAACAGCACCAATGCCATCACCGCGATTGCGATCAATACCACGGCGTTGAACGGCACGCTCTTGCGCAGATTGATGTCCTTGCCGCTGTAGAACTTGAGGCTGGTCACCATCGACAGCCCCGCAAATACCGTGATCGCCCATGCCACCCATTTGGCGTCGGCGCCCGCCACGCCATATTCGTCGAATGCCCACACCATGCCGGCAATCAACGAGGCGGCCGCCGGGCTCGGCAGCCCCTGAAAAAAGCGCTTGTCGGCGACCTCGAGCTGCGTGTTGAAGCGCGCCAGGCGTAGCGCGGCGCACGCGCAATAAATGAACGCCGCCACCCAGCCGAGACGGCTGCCGAGCCAGCCGATGTGCGCGACACCCTTGAAGCTGCCGAAGCCATAAAGTGCCCACACGTAGGCGACCAGCGCCGGCGCCACACCGAACGACACCATATCGGAAAGACTGTCGTACTCGGCGCCGAATGCGCTCTGCGTGCGCGTCATGCGCGCCACCCGGCCGTCGAGCCCGTCGAACACCATCGCCACGAATATCGCGATCGCGGACGGCTGGAAATTACCGTTCATCGCCTGCACGATCGCATAGAAGCCGGCAAACAGCGCCGCCGTCGTAAACAGGTTCGGCAACCAGTAAATACCGCGCCGGCGCAAATTGCCGTGCAGCAGGCCCTTGTTGTGCGGAGGCTGGTACATGGTGGAATAGTAAAGGGTGGCGAATAAAAGATGAAGGATGATACCGCAACCGTTGATTTCGGCTGAATTTCCTGCGTGACCACAGAAGTCGACGCAGGAGTTCGCGCAGCAACCGAATCCCGCTTCAACCTTTTCCCCTCCTCAAATGAGGAGGGGTGGACGCGAAGCGGACGGGGTGGTGAGCGGCGTCCGGAAAAATCGACCACCCCTCCCGCTTCGCTCCGTCCCCTCCTTAAAAACAGGAGGGGAGATGTATCAGCCTACGGCCGTGGCTTCTGCTCCTCGGTCCGTGTGGCCAGTTCCGCAAGTATGGTCGACGTAGCATGGACCTTGTCTCCAATGGCGGCAACCGGGCGGGCGTCGGGAGGCAGATAGACATCGACTCGCGAACCGAAACGGATGAAGCCGAAGCGCTGCCCGCGCGTCATCCGTTCGCCTTTTTTCACATAGCACAGAATGCGCCGCGCAACCAGGCCGGCGACCTGCACGCAGGTGATGTCCGCGCCGTCTATGGTGCGAATCCACAGCGCATTGCGCTCGTTTTCCACCGATGCTTTCGCCAGCGCCGCGTTCAAAAACTTGCCGGGGTGATACCAGGCATCGCGCACTTCACCGTCGACCGGGCTGCGGTTCGAATGCACGTTGAATACGTTCATGAACACGCTGATCCTGAGTGCGTCGCGCTCAAGCCATGGATCCCGCACGCGTTCCACCGCCATCACCCGGCCGTCGGCCGGCGCCAGCACCGCATGCCGGCCATCCGGTATACGGCGCGGCGGATCACGAAAGAATTGCAGCACGAACAACGCCAGCAGCCACAGCGGCCACGCCCAGATGAACCCGGCGCACGCCTGCACCAGCACTGCGACAATCACCGCCGCCGCAATGAACGGCCAGCCCTCGCGCGCGATGATCGGATGCGGGTAACTGCTCACTCGGTAGGGAGCAAGGAGTGAGGTAAGCGCGGGGTTTTTACGCCTCACACCTCACCCCTCACACCTCACTAGTTCTTGGACTGATCGACCAGCCGGTTCTTCCTGATCCACGGCATCATGTCGCGCAGCTTGCCGCCGACGGTCTCGACCGGATGGCTGGCGGAATTGCGGCGCATTGCCTTCAGCACCGGCGCGCCGGCACGGTTTTCGAGGATGAATTCCTTCGCAAACTGGCCGTCCTGGATTTCCTTCAGGATCTTGCGCATCTCGTTGCGCGTACGGTCATCGACGATGCGCGGACCGCGCGTGAAGTCGCCGTATTCGGCGGTATTCGAAATCGAGTAGCGCATGTTCGCGATGCCGCCTTCGTAGATCAGGTCGACGATCAGCTTCATTTCATGCAGGCACTCGAAGTAGGCCATTTCCGGCGCATAACCCGCTTCCACCAGCGTCTCGAAGCCGGCCTGCATCAGCGCCGTCACGCCGCCGCACAGCACCGCCTGTTCGCCGAACAGGTCGGTCTCGGTTTCCTCGCGGAAGGTGGTTTCGATGACGCCGGCACGCGCGGCACCGATCGCCGCCGCATACGAGAGCGCCAGGTCACGCGCCTTCTTGCCGGGATTCTGATACACCGCGATCAGCGACGGCACACCGCCGCCCTGCACATAGGTCGAGCGCACCAGGTGGCCGGGGCCCTTGGGTGCGATCATGATCACGTCGAGATCGGCACGCGGCTCGATCTGCTTGAAGTGAATGTTGAAACCGTGCGCAAATGCCAGTGCGGCACCCTTCTTGATGTTGGGCTCGATCTCGCTCTTGTAGATGTCGGCGTGGTGCTCGTCGGGCAGCAGGATCATCACCAGGTCGGCACCCTTCACCGCGTCGCCGATTTCCTTTACCGCCAGCTTGCTTTTCTTCGCCTTGTCCCAGGACGAGCCGCCCTTGCGCACGCCGACCGTCACCTTGACGCCGGAGTCCTGCAGATTGAGCGCATGCGCATGCCCCTGCGAACCATAACCGATGATGGTGACCTTGCTGCGCTTGATCAGCGATAGGTCGGCGTCCTTGTCGTAATAGATTTTCATGATTCCCTCTCTATTGAAACGCGTGAGGAGTGAGGAGTAAGGTGTGAGGCGCCCGCGTGTTTGCGGTTTACACCTCACTCCTCACGCCTCACCCCTCACTAAATTCGAAGCACCCGATCCCCGCGGCCGATGCCGGACGCGCCGGTGCGCACGGTTTCGAGTATCGCGGCACGGTCGATGGCGTCGAGAAACGCATCCAGCTTGGAGCCGGTGCCGGTCAGCTCAATCGTGTAATCCTTGTCGGTGACGTCGATGATGCGGCCGCGGAAGATGTCGGCCATGCGCTTCATTTCCTCGCGATCCTTGCCGACCGCGCGCACCTTGACCAGCATCAGCTCGCGCTCGATGTGGTCGCCTTCGGACAGATCGACCACCTTGACGACGTCGATCAGCTTGTTGAGTTGCTTGTTGATCTGCTCCACCACCTCCTCGGAGCCATGCGTGACGATCGTCATCCGTGACAGCGTTGGATCCTCGGTCGGCGCCACCGTCAGCGATTCGATGTTGTAGCCGCGCGCCGAGAAAAGTCCGGAGACGCGCGACAGCGCGCCCGCCTCGTTTTCAAGCAATGCAGAAATGATGTGCCGCATGGGATCTTCTTCGAATTTTCGAATCGGTCAGACCAGGATCATTTCGGACAGCCCCTTGCCGCCCGGCACCATCGGAAACACGTTTTCGGTCTGGTCGGTGATGAAATCCATGAACACCAGCTCGTCCTTGCGCGCAAACCCTTCCTTCAGCGCGGCTTCGACGTCGCCCGGCTTCTCGATGCGC
>DASSON010000196.1:0-13187 GCA_035700525.1 Burkholderiales bacterium | reverse complement strand
ACCGCCTTGCGCACGCGCGGATCCATGAACGGATTCTTCTCGCCCTTGGCCATGCCGGCCGAGTCGGTCTTGCGCCAGTAGTCCATCCCCAGATAGATGACGCGTACGCCATGGGTCATGGTGATGTACGCTTTGCCGCTTTTTTTGACGCGCGCGAAATCCTGTGGCTCGACTTTTTCCGCCACCTGAACCTGTCCCGAGAGGAGCGCAGCGAGGCGGGTCGCACTGTTCGGAATACTCTCCAGCTTCACGTACTTGAAGTCGGGCTGTTTGCCCCAGAAGCCTTTCCATGCCTCGGCGACCAGGTGATCCTGCGCCAGCCAGCTCACGAACTTGTAGGGCCCGGTGCCGATCGGATGCTGATCGAACGCAGCGCGTCCTTCCTTCTTGATCAGCCGCTCCGGCATGACCGGAATATTGCTCATATGCGACGGAAACAGCGGATCGGGCCGGCTGAACTTGACATCGAGCGTGTGGTCGTTCACCACCTTGTAACCCGAGGCGGCATTGGCGAGTTCGCGCAATTGCGATTTCGGGTTGTTGGCGGTGTCGAGGATCGATTCGCCGACGTCTTCCGGCGTCATCGTACTCCCGTCCTGGAATTTGACGTTGCTGCGCAACGTGAGCCTCCAGGTATCCGGACCCATATTCTTCCAGGCCGTCGCGATGCGCGGCTCGATCTTGCCGTCGGGACCGAGCAGCGTGAGGGTGTCGAAAATGTGTCTTTGCCAGGAATAGGTGGTGCTCTCGCTGCGCATGATCGGGTCGAGCGTGGTGGCACCGCCCTGCCAGGCGATTACCAGCGGTGTCTGGGGTGAATCTCCGGCCGCCGCTTGCGCGCCGCCTGTGGCGGCGAGTCCGACGGCTGCGGCGAATGCTGCTGACAATAAATACCGATTTTTCATTTTGCTTGCCTCTCTCCTTTCAGGGAACAGGGATTCCCTTTGTTGATGACTGATGGCTGGTGGTGGCGATGTGTCGCCGCCGGGTTCGAATGCCCGGCTTGAACTTCTAATTTTCCGTACCGGCGTCCGTCACAGGATGTCGTCCCGGATGCATGCCTTGAAGTGGCCGGGCGACGTTTCCCGCAGCGGTGGCACGCCGTGCGCGCATTCCGGTAGCACGTAACGGCAGCGCGTGCGGAATACGCAGCCCGACGGCGGATCAATCGGACTCGGAATATCGCCTTCCAGCACGATCCGTTGCCGTTTCACCCCCGGATCCGGAACCGGCACTGCCGACAGCAGCGCTTCGGTATACGGATGTCGCGGTGCGCTGCACAGTTCCCGGCTCGGTGCGACTTCCATGATTTTACCCAGATACATCACTGCAATGCGATCGGAAACGTATTCGACCACCGCCAGGTCATGAGCGACGAACAGCAGCGTCAGCCCCAGCCGTTGCCTGAGATCGGCCAGCAGGTTGACGACCTGCGCCTGGATCGACACGTCGAGCGCCGACACCGGCTCGTCGGCGACGATGAATTCCGGGTTCGACGCCAGCGCGCGCGCGATGCCGATGCGCTGGCGCTGGCCGCCCGAGAACTCGTGCGGGTAGCGCCGCATATGCTCGGGGGCGAGCCCCACCATGCGCAGCAATTCGGCAATGCGTTCGACTTTCTCCGCATTGTTCCGGCATAGCCGGTGAATCGTGAGCGGCTCGCCGACGATGTTTTCGACCGGCATGCGCGGGTTGAGTGACGAGAACGGATCCTGAAAAATGAGCTGCATGCGGCGGCGAAACGGCGCCAGCGCCGAGTGCGGCAGATGCGCGATGTCGGTGCCGTTGAACAGGACGCTGCCGTCGGTGGGATCGACCAGCCGCAGCACGGTGCGGCCGACGGTGGTCTTGCCCGACCCTGATTCGCCGACCAGTCCCAGGATTTCGCCGGCGCCGATGTGAAACGACACGTCATCGACGGCCTTTACGCTGTGCGCACCGTGTGCCGCACCTGCCGCCGGCGAGCGGGCGCCGCCGCGCACCGGAAACCATTTTTTCAGACCGCTGACGGCGAGCAGGGGCGCGCTGTTCACGATGCCATGCACTCCTGCGTGATTTCCCGCCAGCGTGCACAGCGCACCCAGTGACCGGACGCGCATTCCTCCAGTTCCGGCACCGCGCTGTCGCAGACGCCGCTGACACAGAAGCGGCAGCGCGGATGAAACGTACAGCCGCGCGGCAGCCGCAGCGGATTCGGCACTTCACCCGGAATCGCTTCGAGGCGCTGCCCGGCGGCCTCGCCGGTGATGAGCCGCGGCACGGAATGCAGCAGGCCCATCGTATAAGGCATGCGCGGCCGTGCGAAAATCTCGCCGGCGGCGGCCAGTTCCACCGCGCGCCCCGCGTACATCACCACCACGCGGTCGGCGATTTCGGCCACCACCCCGAGGTTGTGCGTAATGAACAGCACCGCCATGCCGATTTCGTGCTGCAGCTTGCGAATGAGCTCGAGAATCTGTGCCTGGATCGTGACGTCGAGCGCCGTGGTCGGCTCGTCGGCGATCAGCAGGCTGGGGCGGCACGACAGCGCCATCGCGATCATCACGCGCTGCGCCATGCCGCCCGAAATCTGGTGCGGATAGTTCTTGAGCCGCTTGCCCGGTTCCGGAATGCCGAGCCGTTCCAGCATGTCGGCGGCGAGGTGCAGCGCTTCGCGCCGGCCCTTGTTCTGATGCAGCATGATCGCTTCGGCGATCTGGTCGCCGATGGTGTAAACCGGCGACAGCGAGCTCATCGGTTCCTGGAACACCATTGCGATGTCGTTGCCGCGGATGTGGCGCAACTCGGCCTGCGACAGCTTGACGAGATCCTTCTCCCTGCCGTCCTTGCCGCGGAAGAGGACCGTGCCGCCGGTGATGATGCCGGGCGGGTTCGGCACCAGGCCCATGATCGCGAGGCTGGTCACCGATTTGCCGGAGCCCGATTCGCCGACGACGACCAGCGTTTCCCCGGCATCGACCTGGAACGAAACGCCGTCCACCGCGCTGATCACGCCGTCACCCGTGTGAAAGCGGACCTTGAGGTTGCGTACATCCAGAAGCGGGTGATCGCTCATGAGCTCGATGCGGGATGAACGATTGGCTGGCGGTGATTACCGTCAGTTCGCCGGGGCGGCGTCAATGGCGCTGAGGATCTGTGCAAACAGGTCGTCGGCATAAGCGGATTCCAGCCAGCGTACGATGACTACCAGATGACGCTCGGGCTCGATCCAGGTGAACGACTGACCTGCGCCAATCCCAAAATAACTTGATGTCGGCAGACTCGGAAATATCTTGCGTTCATGGTTGAGCCAAACCAGATATCCATAATAAGGGGCGATATTACATGGCTGGCGCATTTGATGTAACCACTCGGCAGACAGCACGCGTTTACCTTCGGCCATGCCGTCATCCAGTATCATCCGGCCTATCCTGGCCTGATTCCGGGCGCTGATCGACACGCCGCCGCCCCAGTGTGAGCCGCCGGTGACCGATTGTACGCGCCGGCCGTTGAGTGCTATCCAGGCATTGTCATACCCGATCCATTGCCAGTCTTCCGTGGCACCGACCGGCCGCATGATGGCTTCGCCGAACACTTCCGGTAGAGGCTGTTGGAACAGGTGCAGCAAGGCCAGTGCCAAGGCGTTGATGCGTACATCGTTATATTCCCAGTAACCGCCTGGCGTCTCTAGAGGACGCGCATCGCCCTTGCGTCCGCCGGGACGCGGACCGAACGTCACGGCACGATAACGGTCTGCCTGGTCGGGTATGTCCCACAACGTGCCTTCCCATTCGCTGGTCTGCTGCAGCATGTGTTTCCAGGTGATCCGGGCGTTGTTTCCATCATCGAAACCAATGCCCGGCAGACGTTTGCCGATACGTTCGTCAACATCCGGCAACAGTCCCCGGTCGTGTGCCACGCCCGCGAGCAGGGCCAGATATGTCTTGGCAACGCTGTAAGTCAGATCGGCCCGATCAGGTTCTCCCCAGGCGGCGATCTCCTTGCCTTCGTGCAGGATGACGCCGGAAGCCGGGCCGCGCGAGTGAATGGGGCCGTACAAACGGTTCCATGGAGAACGTTCATTCAAATGAACGCCAAATTTCCCTCCAGCATCACGATCCCAGGTCGATTCGTGCGATTCGGCGAACGCAATCGCATCTTCGAGTTTTGTCGTCACTATCCGTAACCCTCTGCATCAATGAAGAGACACCGGACGAAAAAAACGCAATGGGCTTATTTCGGGTGCCTGTCAGTCGCTATAATTACCAATTTCCCGATGGAAAACGGGGCCTGTCGTTGTGCTTGCATTTTTGTTGCCCGGCTTGCAGCACCGGATGCATCCGCGGTGACGCGCTACGTGCCGGCGTGATGCCGGCGGCCGTTCAATACGGCGTCAGTACTCGTATCATGGTGCCGATCGCCTGTTGTTATTGTTGCGCGAATTATATCCAGTTATCGTGAATCGTGCCGTTACTGTCCCGTGTCATGAAAGCGTCGCGCCATCGCAGTGGGTGTGCCGCTGGGCTTCTTTGATCGCGCCCGGCGGCCGCGTGCTCGATGTCGCCTGTGGCGGCGGGCGGCATGCACGCTATCTTGCGCAACTGGGACATGCGGTGGAGGCGGTCGATCGCGATGCCGCAGCGCTCGCGACGCTGACGGGCGTCGATGGCATTGCAACCTGCGCGGCCGACCTGGAAAACGGACAGTGGCCGTACGCGGACGTGCGGTTCGCCGGGATCGTGGTGGCGAATTACCTGCACCGCCCGTTGTTGCCGCGCCTGATCGAGGCGCTGGCACGCGGCGGCGTGCTGATCTACGAAACATTCGCCGCCGGCAATGAGCGCTACGGGCGGCCGCGCAATCCCGATTTCCTGCTGCAGCCCGGCGAACTGCTGGAAGTGGTGCGCGGCCGGCTGCGGGTGATTGCCTACGAGGACGTTTTCACGGAGCGGCCGAGGCCGGCGATGGTCCAGCGTATCTGCGCAGTGAACGGCGCGGTTGCCGGTGGCCGGGCATCGGACTGATTACAGGGAGGGCAGGGATCATGAACGGAAAACAGAGAGTCGTGCTGTGGGGAGCGGCCGTCCTGGTGCTGCTGGTGCTGCTGTTTCCGCCGCAGGCGAACAAGACCGTTTATGGCGCGACGATCTTCAAGGGGTTTTCATTCCTGTTCGCGCCACGCTGCGGCGATGGCGGCGCCGGCGGCGGATGGTTCGGCTGCAGTCCGTACGCCGACGTGCATTGGGTGCTGCTGATCGTGTTGCTGTTCGGCATCGGCGTGCTGGCAACGGTATTGTGTCTGGCGTTCTGGGAACGCCGCGGCGATCGCCGCGTGGCGGAGGTGTCACCGGATGGCCGCTTGAACGCCGAATACGGCGGAGCGGAGGCGTCGTCCCGACAGGGCGAGTAGCACCGTTACCGGATCGCGGTGATCCGGCCGTTGGCGGGCGCTGCGATGCGGCTCCGGCCCGAAAACCCTGTTCACGACGGTCGCGGCATTGCGCTACAATGATCCGTTAATTTTTCGGGCTTTTGGACAATCTGACATGGCCTTGCTGACTGGCAGTCTGGTGGCGATCGTGACGCCGATGCACGATGATGGCGGCCTCGATCTGGAACGGCTTCGCAGCCTCATCGATTTTCACGTGCATGAAGGCACGGACGGCATCGTGATGGTCGGCACGACCGGCGAATCGCCGACGGTCGATTTCGACGAGCATCGCCTGCTGATTGAAACCGCGGTCAAGCACGTCGCGGGACGGGTGCCGGTGATCGCCGGCACCGGCGCCAATTCGACGCGTGAAGCGATCGAGCTGTCGGAATACGCGAAGCGGGCCGGCGCCGACATGAGTCTGTCGGTGGTGCCGTATTACAACAAGCCGACCCAGGAAGGCCTGTACCGCCACTTTCGCGCGATCGCCGAGGCGGTCGACATTCCGCAGCTGCTCTACAACGTGCCGGGACGGACGGTCGCCGATATCCAGAACGATACGGTGCTGCGGTTGTCGGAGATTCCGAATATCGTCGGCATCAAGGATGCGACGGCGAATCTGCAGCGCGGCGCGGATCTGCTGCGAAGCGTGCCGCGGGATTTTGCGGTCTACAGCGGTGATGACGGCACCGGCCTGGCGCTGATGTTGATGGGTGGGCAGGGCGTGATTTCAGTGACGGCGAACGTCGCGCCGCGGCTGATGCACGAAATGTGCACGCAGGCGGTGACCGGAAATGCCGCGGCGGCACGCGCGATCAACGACCGGCTGATGGGACTGCATCGCAGCCTGTTCGTGGAAGCGAATCCGATCCCGGTCAAATGGGCGGTCCAGCAGCTGGGGCTGGTGGGGCCGGGCATCCGGCTGCCGCTGACACCGCTGTCGCCGCACTGTCATGAGGCGGTTCTCGGCGCAATGCGCGAGGCCGGGCTGCCGATCAAGCGTTCAAGCGAGGGTTCTTTGCATGCGGTCAATTAAGCTATCCGGATTCATCCTGGCGATCATCGCATTGCTCGCCTTTGGCGGCTGCAGCAGTCTGCGGCAGATGACGCAGGGACAGAAAATCAATTACAAGTCCGCCACCGAGCTGCCATCACTCGAAGTTCCGCCCGATCTGGCGACGCCGACAACCGACAATCACTATATGGTGCCGGACACCGGCGGAATCGGCAGCGCGACCTATTCGGCCTACAGCCGTGAACGGCAGGGGACACAGCCCACCGCCAGCGACGAAGTCCTGCCGACGGAAGCCAATGCCCATATCCAGCGCGACGGCGATCAGCGCTGGCTGGTGGTGAAGGAACCGCCGGACAAGGTATGGCCGGTCGTGAAGCAGTTCTGGATGGAGAACGGTTTCGTGCTGAAGGTCGATGATCCCGCGGCCGGTGTGATGGAGACCGACTGGGCGGAAAACCGCGCCAACATTCCACAGGGAATGGTTCGCAATTTTCTCAGCAAGGCATTCGACAGTCTGTATTCGACGTCGACGCGCGACAAGTTCCGGACGCGGCTGGAACGCGGCGTCAAGCCCGGGACCACCGATATCTACATCAGCCATACCGGCATGCAGGAGGTCTTCACCAACGAGGACCAGAGTACCACCGCATGGGAGCCGCGCAAGCCGGATCCCGGCCTGGTTGCGATCATGCTGCAGAAAATGCTGGTGCGCTTCGGTGTTTCGCAGGAGCGCGCGAAAGCGGATATCCAGGAAGCCAATGCAACGCCGGAAAAACCGCACGCGCAACTCGCCCAGGGCAATGATGGCGCCAGCGTGCTGACGGTGGACGATCCGTTCGACCGTGCATGGCGGCGCGTCGGGCTGGCACTTGACCGCACCGGCTTCACGGTCGAGGACCGTGACCGTTCGAAAGGGATTTATTACGTGCGCTATGTCGATCCCGATACCGAGACGCACAGTAGCGGGTTCCTGTCGAAGCTCGAATTCTGGAAAAGCAATACGCCGCAACCGAAGGCCAAGTATCAGATCATCGTCACCGATTTGAACAATGGCAACAGCCGTGTCGAGGTGGTTGACAAGGGCGGCAAGGTGGACGGTTCGTCCACCAGCACCAAGATACTGAAGCTGCTGTATGAGCACCTTAGATGATGTGAGGAGTGAGGAGAGAGGGGTGAGGCGTAGAAGCATCGAGCCGGTTGATCTGATGTGCGTGATGCACTTCGCACGGCTTGCTTTTCGCCGTTTACTCCTCACTCCTCACCCCTCACTCCTCACGCCGCACCGGTGATGCGTTTTGCATCACTGGGCAGCGGCAGCGAGGGCAACGCGCTTGTCGTCGAGTGCGGAAAAACCCGTGTTCTGCTCGACTGCGGATTCGGGCCGCGGGAATTGAGGCTGCGTCTCGCGCGCCTGAACCTCGTCCCTGAAAACCTCGACGCGGTGCTGATCACACACGAGCACAACGACCACATCGGCGGCGCGCCTGCCGTGACGCGCCGCTTCGGCCTTCCGGTGCGGCTGTCGTACGGCACGCTGTGCGGCGCCACCCGAGGATTCGCCGAGGGCACCGACATCGGCGTGATCGACAGTCATCAGCCGTTCGCCATCGGCGATCTGGAAATCCGGCCGTTCCCGGTGCCGCACGATGCACGCGAGCCGACGCATTTCGTGTTCAGCGACGGCGCCCACCGCCTCGGCGTGCTGACCGATGCCGGATCCGTCACGCCCCACATGCTGGAAATGCTGTCCGCACTCGATGCGCTGGTGCTCGAGTGCAATCACGATTCCGACATGCTCGCGAACGGCCGCTATCCGCAGCCGCTCAAGACCCGCATTGCGGGCCGCCTCGGCCATCTGTCGAATACCATTGCTGCCGAACTGCTGGCAGGCGTTGCCGGCGATCGTCTGCAGCATATCGTTGCCGCGCATCTGTCACGCGAAAACAATACGCCGGAGCTGGCACAGTGCGCGCTGGCCGGTGCGCTCGGTTGCGCTGACGACTGGATCGGCGTCGCGACCCAGGACGCCGGTTTCGACTGGCGGCAGATCGCGTAGCACGCTGCGCCTGTCACACAGTTCCTGCGACGGGTCGGTTTGGCGCGACACAAGCCGACGTTTCGTCCGCCCCGTATCGGTTCACCTTTCAGGCTGACCGGACACGCCAGAAGCTGCGCAACGCGCCGGAGTGAGCCGGCTGCGTTCCGTCCAATGTTCCCCGGCAGGTTGATTCGCTGGCACATCTGTGTTGCCATGTACCGCTGTTTCAATCAAAAGAACCGGAGAACCTGACATTGGATTGGGCGACATTGACCGAATCGGCCGGTAATTTCTACAGCGAGTGGGCCGGCGTTGCACATGTTTTTTTGATCATATTCGCGGTGCTGGTGATCAACGCGGTCCTGCATCGGGTGATCGTAGTGCTGGCCGCGCACGCCCGGGCGGAACATCATGTGTGGCGCGACGGGCTGCTGGGCTCGATCGAACTGCCGCTGCAGGGCATGGTGTGGATCATCGGCCTGACGATTGCGGTGCGCATACTGGCACGCAACAACGAATTGTCGTTGTTGTCGAGCGTTTTTCCGCCGACGCGCGACGTCGCGGTGATCGCCATCGTGACCTGGTTTCTGCTGCGTGTCGTGGCGCGTGTTGAACACAACCTGCGGATGCACGCCCAAAGCACGGGGCGCGAACTGGATCCGACCGCCAGCGATGCAATCGGCAAGCTGGTACGGGCATCGATCGTCATTACCGCGCTGCTGGTCGCGATGCAAACGCTCGGCTTCTCGATTGCGGGCATTCTGGCATTCGGCGGCATGGGCGGCATCGCGGTCGGTTTTGCGGCACAAAGTCTGGTGGCGAACCTGCTCGGCGGCCTGACGGTATTCGCGAGCCGCCCGTTCAAGGTCGGGGAGTACATCATCCTGCCGGGCACTGAACTGATGGGCGGCGTTGAGCACATTGGCTGGCGCGCGACGCGCGTGATCGGATTTGATCGCAAGCCGTTCTATGTGCCCAACGCGACGTTCAACACCACGACCGTGATCAACCATTCGCGCATGACCAACCGGCGTATCATGGAAACCATCCACGTGCGCTACCGTGACATCGACAAGATACCGGCGATCGTCGCCGAAGCGAACGAGATGCTGGACCGCCATCCCGGAATCGAGCACGATTTTTTCATCCTGCGTTTCGACAGTTGCGGCGACTTCGCGCTCAAGCTGCTGCTTTACGCGTTCACGGTGAGCACCGACTACACCGATTACATGTGCGTCAAGGAGGACATTCTGCTCAAGATCGCCGCGATCGTGCGCAAGCACGATGCGGAGCTCTCTGTCCCGGTTTCGAACGTCTATATGCCGGACGGCATCCGCTTCAAGGCCGAGCCGCATCAGGTGTCTGTCGAACCCCTTGCGGCGGGTCTGGTCGGGCGTCCGCAGGGAGCCTGACGCGCGAATCACGGTCGGGAACGCCGGCGGACTGCGGTTGGGCCGCCGATCGCGCCTCGATTTACGGTGCCAGGCCCAGTGTAGTGGCTGCAAATCCGGGCTCCGAAGCTTCCCGGATGGCGGAGAAACGATCGATCAGCGGTCGCGCGCCGCCGGGATCGTTCACCGCGTGGCGCGCCCGCGGTTGGTCGCAGTGGAAACGATGCACGTAGGAATGGTCGTCGGCGATCACGAACGCATCCTGTGCATGCACCGCATGCGGCAGCACCCGGCAGATCTCGATGCGGTGGCTGAACTGCCGGGCAAGTGATGCAAATCGCGGGTGATCGCGCGCGATGTCGTCACATTCATGCAGCGCGATCAGGACGTGGGGGCCGGCGGCGTTTTGCAGCAACGTTGCCAGCAACGCGCAGCGTCTCCGCGTGTTGTAATCGGGGCTCAGACAGCGATCGAAAATGCGCAGCATGTGGTGCGTGGCCGCGATCATCTCATCGATTGCGGCTTCGCGATTGCTGCGCGATTCGATCAGCCGTACGTCAGCGGACGGCGTCATCGTCAGCGTTCGGCTGCTCGCCCAGCCCGAGATAGCCGGCGCAATACCATTGATGGACGAGCTCGCGCGCGGTGCCGGTCAGCGCGCTGCCGCGCGGCAGCACGCGGCGGTCGGCGAGCCGCTGCAACAGGCGTGCGGCGGTCCCGCTTACCGCATGTTCTTCGCTGTTGATGAAGATCGCGCCGTTGCCATAGAGCATTTGCGACTTGAGGGCCAGGTGCACGCCGTGACGCCGCGCCGCGCGCGCAAATGCCGCAGGCGCAAGCGGTCGCAATGGCGGTTCAAAGAAAACATTTGCCTTCGGCTCGGTGAGATGGCGCCCGAGAAAACGCGCAACGTCATCCGTGTTCCAGCGTATGCGCGCGAGCATCGCCGCGGCCTGGCGCAGCATCGGGGCGCCGATGTGCGCCGGCCGGCGCTGGCTTTTCAGATCAGGATCGGCGTAGCGGCCGTCGAATGCGAGCGTGTCCTGCAGAAATTCGAGAAAGCGCGTGGCAAGCTCCCGGGTGTCCGGTGCACGGAAGCCGATGGAGCAGGTGATGCATTCGTCGACCGCGATACCATTGTGCGCGACGTGCGGCGGCAGGTACAGCATGTCGCCCGGCTCCAGCAGCGAACAGTCGTCGGGCCGGAAATCGCGCAAAATCTTCAACGGCGCACCGTCGACCAGCGCCAGATCGGTCTGCGTACCTGTTTCCCAGCGGCGTTGTCCTGTGCCCTGCAGCAGAAATACGTCGTAACTGTCGAAGTGCGGGCCGACGCCGCCGCCTGGTGCTGCGTAGCTCACCATCACGTCGTCGAGCCGGGCATACGGTATGAATGCGAATCTCATCAGCAGCGCGTGCGCAGCCGGCAGATGATGATTGACGCCCTGTACCAGCAGCGTCCAGTTGCGCCGCGGCAATGCACCGAGCGCGCGCCTGGTGAACGGGCCGTGATGAACCTGCAGCTGCCGTCCGCGACGCAGCACGATGCGCGATTCGACGTCGTCGCGGCGTGCCAGTTCGAACAGCGCGTCGCGCGTGATGGCCGCCGGCGGTGCCATTGCCTGGCGCACCAGCAGTGGTTTCTTTTGCCAGTGCCGCCGCAGGAATCGGTCGACGTTGAGGCCGCCGAGCAGACGCTTGTTCATGGCGCGGGATTATAACGTGCCATCCGCCACATTCCTCTTTTTCCGTCTCGGACCTCTGGTAGAATCGGACCATACGAGAGGGTCGATCAACGCGGCTCGTGTGAGTGTGAGAGTGCTTATGCTGCAAGCTGGACAACAGGCTCCTGAATTCGATTTGCCGGACGCTGACATGAAGGCGGTCAGGCTGTGCAAACTCAAAAACCGGCACAATGTGGTGCTGTACTTCTATCCGAAGGACGACACACCCGGTTGCACCATCGAAGCGATCGATTTCAGCGACTTCGAAGAGGAATTCAACCAGCTCGGCACCGTGGTGCTGGGGGTTTCGATGGACGATTGTCTCAGTCACGAAGCGTTTCGCGACAAGCACGGCCTGTCCGTACGGCTGCTGTCCGATGCTGATGGCGAGGTGTGCCGGCGTTATGGCGTGTTGCAGGAACGCGAACTGGAAGGCCGCCGCAAGCTCGGCATCGTGCGTTCCACGTTCGTGATCGACAGGAAGGGCGTGCTGCGGCATGCGCTGTATGGTGTCACGGCGCGCGGCCATGCGCAGGATGTTCTCGGTCTGGTACGGGAGATCGCCGATGCAGATAGCAAATGACACCGTGGTAACGCTGCGCTATCGGCTGTTTGATGCCGACGGCGCATTGCTTGAAGAGGGCGATGCGCCGCTGGAGTATCTGCACGGCGGCTATCAGGGGATTTTTCCGCGCATCGAGGATGCACTGCACGGCAAATCGGTGGGTGACGCGTGTGACGTGACGCTGGAACCGGCGGACGCGTTCGGCGAATACGATGCCGGGCTGGTCCACGTCGAGCCGCGCAGCAAGTTTCCCGCCGATGTCAACGTCGGCATGCAGTTCGAGGGTGAAAGCGGTGAATCGGGCGACGTCGTGATCTATTCCGTCACGGAGGTCGCCGATGATTCCGTCGTGGTGGATGGCAATCATCCGTTCTCCGGGCAACGGCTGCGCTTCTTATGCACGGTGGCGGATGTGCGGCCGGCGACACGCGAGGAAATCGAGCATGGCCACGTGCACGGCGCGCACGGCCATTCGCATTAATCCCCGTCCGCCTCTCGCTTCAGCCGGTAAATCCATTCCAGCGCATCGCGCGGCGTCAGCGTATCGGGATCGAGTTCGCGCAGTTGCGCGACCAGCGGGTGTGCTTCCGGCGGCTCCGGAACGTTCGCGGCCGGCGAAAACAGGTCGCCCTGCGGATCGCGTGCAGCACCTTCTTCCTCGAGATGCACCAGATACTTGCGCGCAGCGCGGATCACCGCCGGCGGGATGCCGGCGAGGCCGGCGACCTGCAGGCCGTAGCTCTGGCTCGCCGGCCCGTCTTCGACACTGTGCAGGAACACGATACGGTCCTTGTGTTCGACCGCATCGAGATGCACGTTGGCGACCTGACGGAATTCCTGCGCCAGGCGCGTGAGCTCGAAGTAGTGCGTCGCGAACAGCGTCAGACTGGCGCTCTTTTCAACCAGGTGACGCGCCACCGCCCATGCCAGTGCCAAGCCGTCAAAGGTTGACGTGCCGCGCCCGATTTCGTCCATCAGCACCAGGCTGAACGGTGTCGCGTGATGCAGGATGTAAGCCGCCTCGGTCATCTCGACCATGAACGT
>DASSON010000195.1:0-2747 GCA_035700525.1 Burkholderiales bacterium | reverse complement strand
AGGATCCGAACCATCCTGAAGTGCGGAATCCCCGCTTCGATGAATTCTGCACCTTCCGCGCGAAACCCGTAGCGCTCATAGAATCCGAGCGCATGCGTTTGCGCGTGCAATTCGATTCTGTCGAAACCGCGCTCCTGCGCGATCGTGATCAGCACCTGCAGCAGCGCACCGCCGATGCCGCGCCTGCGCCACGGCCCCAGCACCGCCATGCGGCCGACGTGACCGTCAGGCAACAGGCGGCCGGTGCCGACCGCATTGCCGTCGGGCGTACGCGCCAGAACGTGATCGCAGACATCATCGATGCCGTCCCATTCGAGTTCTTCGGGCACGTGTTGTTCGGTGACGAATACGGTGCTGCGAATCGCGCGCAACTCGCGCTGCGCATCGCGCCAGTTCACGCGTTCAATCGTCGTGTCATTCAAAGCGGACATACCTTTCCATTATAATGGCGGCTGCCGACATCGCGGTTCTTCCGCGCGTCACTCCGGAAATCCGCAGGAAATCACGCATGGAAAGCCTCTGGAACGATACCGAAGCTGCGCAGTTCGACGGCGATCTTGCGCTGCGCGTCTATACGTCGCGCCTGCTTGGCCGCGACAAGTCACTGGTGCTGCACGGCGGCGGCAACACCTCGGTGAAGATCCGCGAACATAACCTGTTCGGCGAGGAAGAGGACATTCTGTACGTGAAAGGCAGCGGCTGGGATCTCGCAACCATCGAAGCGCCCGGCTTTGCGCCGGTGCGCATGAAGCATCTCGTGCGGCTCGCCGGGCTCGAAGCACTGACGGACCCGCAAATGGTCAACGAGCTGGCGACCCACGTGACGCGCGCCGGCGCGCCGGCGCCGTCGATCGAGGCGATATTGCATGCGATCATCCCGCACAAGTACGTCGATCACACACATGCCGATGCGGTCGTCACGGTTACCAATACCGCCGACGGCGTACAGCGCATCCGTACAATCTACGGCTCACAAGTGGTCGTCATTCCGTACGTGATGCCGGGTTTCGATCTGGCGCGTGAATGTGCGCGGCGCTTCGCCGCCGAAGCGCGCGACGATACGATCGGCATGGTGCTGCTGAATCACGGCATTTTTTCGTTTGGCGCGACTGCGCGCGAATCGTACGAGCGAATGATTCACCTCGTCGGGCTGTCCGAGGATTACCTCACGCGGCAGGACGCGTGGACGCTGCCGCGGCCGAAGGCTGAAAGCAGCCGGCAAAATCGCCGTGGCGAAATCGCGCAGCTGCGCGCGGCGGTTTCACGGGCGGCCGGTAAAGCGATGGTAATGACGACACGCAGCAACACCCGCACGCTGGCGTTCGCGCGCCGGCCCGACCTGGCGGCAATCTCGCAGCAGGGACCGATCACGCCGGATCACATCATCCGCACCAAGCGTGTGCCGATGATCGGCCGCGACGTCGACGCCTATTGCGCCGGCTACCGGCAATATTTCGAGCGCCATGCACCGCACGCGAAGGAGCCGAAGACGATGCTCGATCCGGCGCCGCGCGTCGTGCTCGATGCCGAGCTCGGCCTGTGCGCGCTCGGCCGCAGCGCGCGCGACGCGATGATCGTCGAAGAGCTCTACCTACACGGCATGGACGGCATTGAACGCGCACAATTGCTGGGCGGCTACCGCGCGCTGCCGGAACGCGAATTGTTCGACATCGAATACTGGGATCTGGAACAGGCGAAACTGCGGCGCGGCGCGCAGCCGCCGGTATTTTCCGGCGAGATCGCGCTGGTGACCGGCGCTGCGTCCGGCATCGGCAAGGCCTGCACCGCTGCGCTGCTGACGCGCGGTGCCGCGGTGATCGGCCTCGACGTCAGTGCCGATATCGAAACGCTGCACGATACCCCGGGCTTTCTCGGCATCCGCTGCGACATCGGCTGCGGCGATGAAGTCGAAGCTGCGCTGGAACGTGGCGTCGGCCAATTCGGCGGAATCGACATGCTGGTGCTCAACGCCGGCATCTTCGCCGCCAGCCGCAAGATCGCCGATCTCGCGGACGCCGAATGGGATAACGTGATGCGCATCAACCTCGACGCCAATCTGCGGCTGATGCGCGAATGCCATCCACTGCTGAAACTCGCGCCGAACGGCGGCCGGGTGGTAGTGATCGGCTCCAAGAACGTTCCTGCGCCGGGCCCCGGAGCGGCCGCGTATTCGGCGTCGAAAGCAGCGCTCAACCAGCTCGCCCGCGTTGCCGCTCTGGAATGGGGCAGCGACGGCATACGCGTCAATACGCTGCATCCGAATGCCGTGTTCGATACCGCGATATGGACTGACGAAGTGCTGGCGACACGCGCTGCATCGTACCACCTGACGGTAGAGCAGTACAAGAAGAACAACGTATTGAAGGTCGAAGTGGCCAGTCACGATGTGGCTGAGCTGGCTGCAGAACTGTGCGGTCCGCTGTTTTCAAAAACTACCGGTGCGCAGATTGCGGTCGATGGCGGCAATGAGCGGGTGATTTGACGGAATGAAGAACTTCAGTTGCAGAGGAATGAAACGCGCACAGACGTTGTGGTTACCGCCCAAATCCCCCCTGCCCCCCTTTTTCAAAGGGGGGAATGATTCATTGTCGTCAGCGACTTCTCGTTGCCAAAAGAGCACGGGGGAACCGCCCGAAACCGGTGCCTCACTCAGAACTGGCGATCAATTCGAAAAACTTGTCCGAGCTCCGCTCTTTTGCCGAAGACCGGTTTGTTTTTACCCCACTTTGAAAAAGGGGGGCAAGGGG
>DASSON010000194.1:0-5239 GCA_035700525.1 Burkholderiales bacterium | reverse complement strand
AAACGCGATGCGCCTTCGACGCCGCTGTCCGACCATTCCAGCGTCTGTTCCGGCGGCGACGCGAACATCATGAACAGGCGCGCGGTGTCGGCGCCGTATTCGTCGATCAGCGCCTGCGGGTCGACGCCGTTGTTCTTCGATTTCGACATGGTGCCGATGCCGCCCGACTCAACCGGCTGACCGTCGGCCCTGAGTGTTGCGCGGCGCGTGCCATCGTCGCCCGTCTTTACTTCCACGTCGACCGGGTTGTAGTACGCGATGCGGCCGCTGTCGGTCTTGCGGAAGAAGATTTCGTTCAGCACCATGCCCTGCGTCAGCAGCCGGGTGAACGGTTCGTCGAAGCCGACCAGTCCCAGGTCGCGCATCACGCGTGTCCAGAAGCGCGAGTAGAGCAGATGCAGGATTGCGTGCTCGATGCCGCCGATGTACTGATCGACCGGCAGCCAGTAATTGACGCGTTCATCGACCATGGCATCCTGCCGGTCGGCGCAGGCGTAGCGGATGTAGTACCACGATGAATCGACGAAAGTATCCATCGTGTCCGTCTCGCGCCGTGCCGGCTTGCCGCATTTCGGGCACGCGCATTCCACGAATGCCGGTGTTTTCGCCAGCGGATTGCCGCTGCCGTCCGGCACCAGGTCGTCGGGCAGCACCACCGGCAACTGGTTGTCCGGCACCGGCACGTCGCCGCAGCCGTCGCAGTGGATGATCGGAATCGGACAGCCCCAGTAGCGCTGGCGCGAAATGCCCCAGTCGCGCAGCCGGTAGAGCACCTGTTTGTCGCCCAGCGCCATCGCGTTGAGATCGGCGGCGATGGTGTCAACTGCCCGGTCGTAGTCGAGTCCGTCGTATTTGCCGGAGTTCACGCAGCTGCCGTGATCCGCGTACCACGATTGCCAGGCGTCGGTCGAATAGGACTGGCCATCGCCGTCGATCACCGGCTTGATCGGCAGCCCGTATTTTTTTGCAAACGCGAAGTCGCGCTCGTCATGGCCGGGCACGCCCATCACCGCGCCTTCGCCGTATCCCATCAGCACGTAGTTGCCGACCCACACCTCGACTTTGTCGCCGGTCAGCGGATGGGTGACGAAAATCCCGGTCGGCATGCCCTGCTTTTCGATCGTCGCGAGATCGGCTTCCATTACCGAGCCGCGTTTGCATTCGTCGATGAACGCGGCTAGTTGCGGATTGCTGCGCGCAGCATGCGCGGCCAGCGGATGTTCGGCGGCTACCGCCATGAACGTCACGCCCATGATGGTGTCGGCGCGCGTCGTGAACACCCACAGCTTTTCGGGTTTGCCGTCGAGGTGGTACGGGAACGCGAAGCGCACGCCGAAGCTCTTGCCGATCCAGTTCGCCTGCATTGCCTTCACGCGTTCCGGCCAGTCCGACAGATCGTCGAGCGCCGCCAGCAACTCGTCGGCGTAGGCGGTGATCTTCATGTAGTACATCGGGATTTCGCGCTTCTCGACCAGCGCGCCGGTGCGCCAGCCGCGGCCGTCGATCACCTGCTCGTTCGCGAGCACGGTCTGGTCGACCGGATCCCAGTTGACGGTGCCGGATTTTTTGTAAACCAGCCCTTTTTCCAGCATGCGCAGGAACAGCCACTGGTTCCAGCGGTAATAGTCGGGCTTGCAGGTCGCGAGCTCGCGTTCCCAGTCGATCGCGAAACCGAGGCTCTGCAACTGCTTTTTCATGTACGCAATGTTGTTCCAGGTCCATTGCGCAGGCGGCACGCCGTTCGCCATCGCCGCGT
Source organism: Burkholderiales bacterium (assembly GCA_035700525.1). Classification (GTDB taxonomy): domain Bacteria; phylum Pseudomonadota; class Gammaproteobacteria; order Burkholderiales; family JBDZVW01; genus JBDZVW01. The sequence continues at coordinate 3,483 of DASSON010000194.1, read as the reverse complement.
TCTCGGCCGGCAGCCCGAATGCGTCCCAGCCCATCGGCTGCAGCACGTTGTAGCCGCGCATGCGGTGGTAGCGCGCCAGCACGTCGCCGATCGTATAGTTGCGCACGTGCCCCATGTGCAGCTTGCCTGACGGGTACGGGAACATCGACAGGCAATAGTATTTGGGCTTGTCCGACGCTTCCGTGGCACGGAATGCGTGGCGTTCGTTCCAGAACCGTTGCGCGTCGCGTTCGACGGCGGGTGGATTGTATTTCTGCTGCATGAGCGGGGTCCGGCGGAAAACTGAAATTATACCTGCAAGCCGCGTGTCGGACGCGGAGCCGTCCGGCTGCCGGCACCGAGGGGCTGCATCGTGTTCCGCACGCGATCGCGGCCGGCGCGCCGCGCGGCTAAGGTATAATTTTTTAATTTCGCGTGTTTCCCATGTCGTCCGAACTGCTCTCCGGTCTCAACGAACAACAACTCGAAGCGGTGACGCTGCCGCACCAGCCGGCGCTGATCCTGGCCGGCGCCGGCAGCGGCAAGACCCGCGTGCTGACTGCGCGCATCGCGTGGCTGATCCAGACCGGCCAGGCCAGTCCGGCGGCGATTCTGGCCGTCACCTTCACCAACAAGGCGGCGAAGGAGATGCTGACGCGCATTTCGGCGATGCTGCCGATCAACACGCGTGGCATGTGGGTCGGCACCTTTCACGGCCTCTGCCACCGGCTGCTGCGCGCGCATTACCGCGACGCAAATCTGCCGCAGACCTTCCAGATTCTCGATTCGCAGGATCAGTCGGCCGCGATCAAGCGCGTGTTGAAGGCGCTCAATGTCGATCAGGAGCGTTTCGCGCCGCGCCAGGTGCAGTGGTTCATCAACGCCAGCAAGGAAGAAGGCAAGCGCGCGAAGGACGTCGAGGCGTTCGACGATTTCACGCGCCGCCTGTGCGAGCTCTACGCCGCGTATGACGATCAGTGCCAGCGTGAAGGGGTCGTCGATTTCGGCGAGCTGCTGCTGCGCTCGTTCGAGCTGTTGAGCCGCAACGAGGCGCTGCGCGAGCATTATCGCGGCCGCTTCGCGCACATCCTGGTCGATGAATTCCAGGATACCAACCGCCTGCAGTACCGCTGGCTGAGAGTGCTGACCGGAGCAAACAGCGCGATTTTTGCGGTCGGCGACGACGATCAGAGCATCTACCGCTTCCGCGGCGCATCCGATGCCAACATGCATGACCTGCAGCGCGATTTCGGCATCGAGCGCGTGATCAAGCTCGAACAGAACTACCGCTCGCACGGCAATATCCTCGATGCCGCGAACGCGCTGATCCGCCACAACCACAAGCGGCTCGGCAAGAATCTGTGGACGGCCGAGGGCAAGGGCGAACCGCTGCGCGTGTTCGACGCGCCGACCGATTTCGACGAGGCGCGCTTCATCATCGAGGAAGTGAAGGCACTCAACCGCGACGGCGTTGCGCTGTCGCAGATCGCGGTGCTCTACCGCTCGAATGCGCAGTCGCGGGTGCTCGAGCATGCGCTGTTCGCGGCCGGTGTCAGTTATCGCGTGTACGGCGGTCTGCGCTTTTTCGAGCGCCAGGAAATCAAGCACGCGCTCGCCTACCTGCGGCTGGTCGCGAATCCGGACGATGACGGCGCGCTGTTGCGGGTGATCAATTTTCCGGCGCGCGGCGTCGGCAGCCGCACGCTGGAGCAGTTGGCGGACGCCGCGAAGGCCGGCGGCGTCAGCCTGTGGCAGGCGGCGCGTGAACGGGCGGAAGGCGCGACGCGAAAGACCGGCGATGTGTCGCCGCCGGCAAAGGGCGTGGAAGGATTCGTCGCGCTGATCGAAGGCATGCGCGCCGCGACTGACGGGCTGCCGCTGCCGGAGATCGTCACGCACGTGGTCGAGGCGAGCGGCCTCAAGGCGCACTATCAGAAGGAACGCGAAGGTGCCGACCGCGTTGCCAACCTCGACGAGCTGGTCAACGCGGCGGCCGGATTCACCGGCGAAGGCGAGGACGGCGTGATCGATCTCAATGCGTTCCTCGCACATGCGGCGCTGGAGGCCGGCGAGCATCAGGCGCAGGTCGGTGCCGATGCGCTGCAGTTGATGACGGTGCACGCGGCGAAGGGGCTGGAGTTCCACAGCGTATTTTTGAGCGGCCTCGAAGAAGGGTTGTTTCCGCACGAGAACAGTGTGAACGAAGACGGCGGCCTGGAAGAAGAGCGGCGCCTGATGTACGTGGCGGTGACGCGTGCGCGGCGGCGCCTCTACCTGTCGTTTGCGCAAAGCCGCATGCTGCATGGCCAGACGCGCTACAACGTGGCGTCGCGTTTCGTGCAGGAACTGCCGCAGGAGCTGCTGAAGATGGTCGGGCGGCGTCCGGCGCCGTACATCGCGGCCGCTGGCGGACAGCGCAGAATCACGCCGCAGCCGGAGTTGGGCGGATGGGCGACGCAATCCGACACACCTTGGCGCATCGGACAGAGCGTGGTGCATCCGAAGTTCGGCACCGGCGTGATCGTCAGTGCCGAAGGTCGCGGCAGCGATGCGCGCGTGCAGGTGAATTTCCGCAGCGGCGGGCTCAAATGGCTGATGCTGGAGTACGCAAAACTGAGTGCGGCGTGAAATCGGGGATTGTCGTTACCAATCTCTAATCCCGTCTTTCCGGGGTTTTACCGTAGATGTCCTTGTAGCCGGCATAATTCGCGCATATCAGCACCGGAAACAGCACTAGCAACCCGAGAAAAAACGGCAGCAGCGCGACGAACCACAGTACGGCAGCAATCACGCCGAACACCAGGAACGGCTGCCAGTTGCGGCAACAGGCGATGAAGCTGGATTTCTTTGCTGGCACCGCGGGCACGTTGTCGAACACCACCAGCAGCGGCGAGAAATAAAACAGCATCATGATCGGCAGGTAGATCGCGAGACCGATGATCAGCGCGATCGACGCGCTGCGGACGGTGTCCGACATTGTCGCGATGTCGGATGCCTGCTGCGTCAGCAGCGTGTTGATCAGTGTGTTGGCACCTGACGCGTGCGCGATACCCTCGATGATGACGTTGCCGATCAGGTAAACGCCGCCGATCGTGACCAGCGCCGATGCATGCTTCTGAAAGCCGGCGAACAGGTGACCGATTTCGAGTTCGTCGCCGCTCTCGACTGCGCGACAGCCGATCATCAATCCGGCGTAGAACACCGGCAACAGCAGATCGAAAACCGGCAGACCGACGATCGGGATCAGGATCGCGGCCAGCCACAGCGCTGCGAGGGCGATGGTCAGTACGATCCACACCAGCGCGCTCTTGCGAAACAGCCGGAATCCCTCGACGATCCACGTCCAGCCGCGCCCCGCCGCCACCGCACGCGGTGTTTTCAGATCAATCATGTTCATTGTGGTGTTGCTCATACCGTCGGATTGCCGTGACTCGGGACAGGCGTCTGCATTGCGCCGCCGTAACGCCTTTTTAACCTGCCATTATAGGGGACTCAGACCGGAAG
>DASSON010000193.1:0-10054 GCA_035700525.1 Burkholderiales bacterium | reverse complement strand
CCCTGGCGATCCGCCAGATTGACGTTTGCACCGGCCTTGATCAATAGATCGACGATCTGCTGATGCCGCCAGCCGCCGTCACCCAGGATGATGGCCTCGAGCAGCGCCGTCCAGCCAAGGTCGTTGACATGGTCGACATCGACCCCAGCCTCGATCAGTGTGCGCACGGTTTCGACGTGGCCGCGCTCCGCCGCCGGGATCAGCGCGGTGCCGCCGTAGCGGTTGGTGCTCTCGAGATCGGCACCGTGTGCGAGCGTCATCCTGAGGATTTCAAGATGGCCTCGCGCTCCCGCATAGAGGTAAGGACTGTCCTCGATATCATCCTTCGCGTTGACGTCGGCGCCGGCGTCAACCAACACCCTGGCAGCGTCGATCCTGTTTCCATGGGTCGCGATCAGAAGAGCGGTACGGCCACTGCGGTCCCGCGCATTGATGTCGGTTCCGTTGGACAGAAGCTCGCGAATTGCAGCGATATCGTTCTTTGCGGCCGCCGCATGCAGTTTGATTTCGTTCACGGACTGCCCCACCGCTGGCATTGAAAAGGAAGCGGCAGCCATCACAAATAACGCGCCAATCGCGGTAATCCTGAGCGGAATCATTTCTTCTACTGCGAGCGCACGATACCCATCTATGATCCATTCTTCATGAATTCACACAGACGTGCCAAGCATTAGCATGTGCATAACGCTTCTCTCCTCTTTCGCGATCACGGTGCGTCGTACAGCACGATAACAAACTCTAGCGTGTAGCCCGTACCGGACGCTGCACTTCAGGCGCTTCATGGCCATGCGGCGCTGCGAGCTTGACGTTGAGCCACGCGTAAAGCGGCCCCAGCGCGTTCATCAGGATCACCGCACCCAGCGCCGCGGCGGGGCTGTGCGGATTCGGCCCGAAGCCGCCGTAGAACGTCGCGAAGTACGACGCGAAGCCGAAGAACATGCCGGGCACGAAACCGAGCCCGAGTCCGGGCACGCGCGCCAGCAGCATCTGCGCGGTGTTGAGGCAGAACAGGATCACGCACTGCGCGACGATGAACGATACGCCGCTGAAATGATGCGACGCCCAGTCGAATCCGAGCACGATCAGGAACGCGGTGATGGAGCCGATCGGCATCACCGGCCAGATTTTCTTCAGCACCTCCGGCTTCGGGCCGCCGGCGGCGAAGGTGCCGGCCCAACTGACGAAGATCGCCCATGGCGGCAGGTTGTAGGGTGGTAGCGAAATGATGACGGTCGTGACCGCAAGCAGCGACGCGACGATCTCGGCGGGCGGTTTTCTCATGGTCTGCCTCCTTCGGTGGGTTCGCCTAATGGCGGTGAATTTCACATTGATGGTGGGTGATCACCGTAATCCTGCCATTCTTGATCACCCATGAACGAACCGGAATGTCGAGCAGCGCGTCCGCGACCTGGTAGGTGTCAAGTATCACCAGATCGGCCTGCTTGCCGACCGCGATGCCATAGTCACTGATTCCCATTGCGCGGGCGGCATCGTAGGTTCCCATCCGCAGCACATCGGCCTGATGTTCCGGCGTGCCGAACTGAACGAGATGCGCGAGGAAATTGCCGATCAGCAGCGGATCGGCCTTGCCGAAAGGCGTAAACGCATTGCGGATATTGTTGGACGCATAGGTGACGTTGACGCCCGCCTCACGCAATGCGCGCACCGGCGTCAGCCCGCGGCGCTGGTTCTTCTGATCCTTGCGCCCGCCGAGATAGACATCGGTCGCAGGCAACGTGACGATATGAATGTCCGCCTCATGCAGCAATTCGAGAACCGGTTTCGCCTCGTCGGGTGCAAGCGCGCCGAGACTGGTCACGTGACCGAGCGAGACGCGCCCCTGATAGCCGGAGTCGATGGTTTTGCGGGCGGTATGGGACGCCGACATGAAACGCTGATCGGACGCGTCGTCGGCGAAATCTGCATGCATGTCGACCGGCGCGCCGTATTTTTGCGCGAGGTTGAACACCATGTCGATGTGCTGCTTGGTATCGTCCCATTTGAGCTCGTTGTACGGGCAGCCGCCGACCACGTCGGCGCCCATTTTCATCGCTTCTTCCATCAGCTCGATCGTGCCCGGCGACTTCAGGATGCCCTCCTGTGGAAAGGCGACGATCTGCAGATCGACGAGCCCCTTGTATTCTTCCCTCAGTTCGAGCGCAGTCTCCACGCCGATCAGCCCCTGGATCGGGTCGACGTCGGGGTGCGCGCGGATCGCCACCGTCCCGTTTTTCACCGCCATGTCGAGCACGCGGCGCGAACGCTCCATCACGTCCGCGCGTTCCTGCTTGCCCTTCAGAATGCCGGTGATGCGGATGGCTTCTTCCAGCGTGCCGGAGCGCGCCGGCATGCGTCGATGGAAAAGCGCCTTCTCGAGATGAAGATGCGGCTCCAGCAGGCCTGGAATCGCCGCTCGTCCACCGGCGTCGATGCGTTCCTTCGCCTCGGCCTTGATGTTGCGGTCGATCGCGGCAATCCTGCCGCCTCTGATCGCAATATCGGTCAACGGCTTGTCGTCCGCGATGCGGACATTATTGATCAGCAGATCCATGCGTTTCCTCCTTCAGCTGTAGCAGTTATACCCAGACCAGTCGGCGCCTCTTGTGTTTCCGGTCGCTTGCGATTACAGCGGGTTCCGGGCCGATACCATGGCTCGGCTGGTCCACGCAGCGGTCAATTGGCGCCAGGAAAAAATCAAATACAGCACCAAACCGATCAGCGGCAACGCATGCCACAGCGAATCAGCAACCGCCACACCAAGATAGACGTTGATGACCAGTCCGATCACGAAAGCCCAGACAGCACGCCAATTGACGATTGCGGCATCGGACACCCGGTGACTGTAATGTCCGCGGTGTATCAGGAAATAGTCGGCAATCATGATTCCCGGAATCAGCGGCATCGCATAAGCCACATAGCTGAGATACTTCAGGAAGCTGTGCAGCACACCCTGCGTAAGCCCATAGTAAGCAAGCGCCGCCGCCAGGATGCCGGAAATTATGTTCACGTAAAGACGCGGAATCCCCAGCGCGTTGCGCCCGGCCAGGCTGCCGGCATAAAGGTTGTTGACCTCGTGCGGGAATCCCTGCACAAAGATTGCGACTGCGGCCAGTGCACCCACACCGACAGTACTGAATGCCTCGCCCATGTTGCCGGTACCCACAGCCAGACCGAGGATGATGCCCAGCAGATTGAACCCCAGATTGCCGACAATGAATTCGGCAATCGTGGTCGTGTAAACGGCGCCCGGCCCCTTGGCAAAGCGTGTAATGTCCGGCGAAACCGTCGACCCTTGCATCCATTTGGCGATTCCCAAGGCAATCATCGCCATGACTCCCATCTTGCCGGCCTGCGCCGGTTCGCCGTTGACGATCTGGCTCCAGCCACCAGCATGGCTGATCGCCGCCGCCACCGCCACCAGAACCGCCACGATCATCAGCGGAACACTGACCCGGCCGACCCAGGTAAGCCCTTTCACAAAACCGACGCTCGACAGCACGGTGTACAGGATGCTCAGGCCAACGACGTAGAAAAGCCAGAACGCGTGAGTATGTCCCGGCAGCACGTTTGCGGTAATGGCGGTGCTATAGCCGACGAAGCCGACCGAAATCACCGCGATCACCAGCGACGGAACGCGGCTGCCCTCGCGGCCGAACACCATCCGCGTAATCAGTGCGGTGGTAAGCCCCTCGCGTTGACCGATCAGACCGCACAGGATCGAGTTCACGCAGATCAGGATCGAAGAACCTATCGCGACGGCCAACGCGGTCCAGAAATCGAAATAAAGTCCCAGCGACATGCCGAACAACAGATCGGTCGCCGAAACCGTATACCCCATCCGCACCAGCGTGACGCTGAGTGTCGAGCGCTGCTCGGATTCCGGCAGTTCGCTTGCCGCATGATCTTCGGCGGCACCGACTACCCCCGTGGCCGACTGGGCTTCATTCGAAACTGTCGAGGTAACCATTTTCCCTCCAGAAAATGCGGCCGCAAGGCCTGATCAGAAACCGAGTGCCAGCCCCTCTCCCCGCGGGTCCGCGCCCCCTTCCAGAAATGCGCCGCGTTGCCACGCTCCCTTGAGGCGGATCGCCTGCGCGGTGCCCATACGCGGGTACGGCCATGGTGCCGGCTCGACCGGATGGCCGAAACTGCGCAACCGTTGCAGTACCTCGGATCCAGCGGTCGATTCGAGCAGCAGCTGGTTCGCGGCGTCGCCCCACGAGCGCCCGTAGAGCACGCGCGGCGCCTCGATCGCCTGCTGCACGTTCAGTCCGAAATCGACGACACGCGTCACCAGTGACGCATTGGTCTGCGGCTGAACTTCGCCGCCCTGCGTGCCATGCACGAGATAGGGTTCGCCGTCTCTGAAAAGCATGCCGGACATCAGCGTCGACGCCGGCTGCTTGCCGGGTGCCAGCACATTCGGGTGCGCGGGATCGAGCGCAAAAAAACTGCCGCGGTTTTGCAGCAGCACGCCGCTGTCCGGATCGAGCACCGCCGCTCCGAAATCGAAGTACAGGCTCTGCACCAGGCCGACGGCATTGCCGTCGGCATCGGCGGTCGCGATGAACACCGTGTCGCTGCCGGTGCGCCGGCTCAAGTGATCGAGCGTCGAATCGGACAGCCACGCGTCGCGCTCCCGTTCGGCCAGCGCCGGATCGAGCAGCGTGTCCAGCGGGATATCGACGAAAGCCGGATCCGACAGCCAGGTGTCGCGCTTGCCGAACGCCCATTTGATCGCCTGGATCAGCGCGTGGTAATAATCCGACGTGCCATCCCCGAAACCCGCGAGATCGACTCCGTTCAGAAACTGCAGAATGAGCAGGCCCGCAATTCCCTGCGACGGCGGCGGCATCTGGTACGCGGTGTAGCCGCGGTAGGCGACCGCTATCGGCTCGACGACGCGCGCCCGATATTGGGCAAAATCTTCCGCCGCAAGCAGTCCGCCATGGTTGCGCAGATAATGAACGATCGACTGCGCGGCGACTTCGTAATAATGCCGCGTGCCATGCCGCGCGATGCCGTACAGCGTTTCCGCCAGCGATCCCTGTTTCAGTCGATCGCCCGGCGCGCGCGGCTGACCATCACGAAAAAACAGGGCGTCGCTGCCGGTATCGGCATGGAGCGCGTCGCGGCTTTCGTTGATCCAATAGTGCAGGTCGGCGCTGACCGCAATGCCGTCACGCGCATAGTAGATCGCCGGCTCCAGCAAGCGGGCAAGTGGCAGCCGCCCGAATTGTTCGTGCGCGATCCGCCAGCTGTCGACGGCGCCCGGAACGGTGATCGCGGACAGCGGTCCGCGTGCCGGAATTTCGCTGCGTCCCGCAAAATCGGAAAGGCTGATCGAACCGCCGCAGCAGCCGCTGCCATTGATCGCGAACGGTGCCCGCGCGCCGGCGTTGTGAATGAGCCAGAATGCATCGCCGCCAATGCCGGTCATGTGCGGCAACACAACGCCCAGCGTTGCCGCGGCACAAATCGCAGCATCGACCGCGCTGCCGCCTTCGCGCAAAACGTCCAGACTGGCAGCCGAAGCCAGGTAATGCGGCGTGGCCACCATGCCGCGCTCGCCATAGGCAACCGGTCGCGTCAGCCTCATGTCCCCTCCAACATCCACGTTTGACGCAACGTTAAGCTGTTGGCGGCCGCAGGGAAATCGGACGCGGCTGATTTTCGGCTAGGACGATTCCTATCCGGCCGGGAACGGCGCATCGTGTTCCGATGAACGATGCGGACTTGATCAAAGCCGGTCGCACTGCCCTCTTCGGCTAGCTGTATTCCATTGCGTAATCATTTTTTCAAGCACCGCCCACCACCCCGTCCGCTTCGCGTCCACCCCGCCTCAATAAGGCGGGGAGAACCCGTATGTCATACGCTATGCAATATGTTCTCCCCTCCTGTTTTTAAGGAGGGGAGGGAGCGAAGCGGAAGGGGTGGTCGCCGCAATCAGGCCGTGCCGTCGGGCTCGGCGTCCTCTTCGATCAAACGATGTTTCATCGCGTAGTAAACGAGGCCGGCAGTGGACGGCGCATCGAGCTTTTCCATCACCCGCGTCTTGTGGGTGCTGACCGTCTTCACGCTGAGCGCCAGCGTCTGCGCGATCTCGGACACCTTGCGGCCGGCGATCAGCATGTGGAAAATCTGGAATTCCCGTCCGGTGAGCCGTGTATGCGGCGCCTGGGCTTCCGGACGGCGCAGCTGCATCGCCAGCTTCTCCGCAACCACCTCGCTCACGAACATGCCGCCGCGCGCAACCTTGCGGATGCCGTCGACGAGCTGCGCCGACGGACTGTTCTTCGTCACGTAGCCCGATGCGCCGGCCTTGATCGCCTGCACCGCGTACTGATGTTGCGTGTGCATGCTCAACACCAGAATCGGCAGTTCCGGCCTGATTCGGCGAATCTGTCCGATCAGCGCAATGCCGTTTCTGCCGGGCATCGACATATCCAGAACCAGCACGTCCCAGTGCCGGCTCCTGACCCGGCTCAATGTATCCTCGCCGTCCACCGCCTCGCCGCGCACTGCGATATCCGTTTCTTCCGCAAGGATCTGCTTGAGGCCATCACGGAAAATGGTATGGTCGTCCGCGATCAGGATTTCAATCATCTGCGCCTGCAGCCTTCCTGGGTTCAGGTATCTCCAGCGTCACTACCGTACCGCGTCCCGGCTCGCTCGTAATGGAAAGCGTGCCGCCGACCATATTGGCGCGTTCGTGCATGCCGAGCAATCCAAGACTGTGCTTGCGGCCGCTGCCGCCGTCGGTCATGATGCCCTTGCCGTCGTCCGCGACCAGCAGACGGATGCGTCCGTCCGTTTCGCATAATTCCACCGTAACAGTTTTCGCGCCGGCATGGCGGCTGGCGTTGGTCAACGACTCCTGCAGGATGCGGAAGATCGCCGTGCGCACCTCGCGATCATAGCCGGCGTCGTCAACATTGATCGATGTCGTGACGACCAGACCGGTGCGTTCGATGAAGCTTTCGAGCAGCCACTCGACCGCCGGCACCAGCCCGAGGTCGTCGAGGATCACCGGACGCAGCTCCAGCGCTATCGTCTGCATGTTCGCGACGGTGCTCTCGGTCAGCTCGCGCAGTCGCGTGAGCCTGGTCGCAAGTCTGTCCTGACCGGGTAGCAATTGTTTCTGCGCCCAGTCGAGTCCCATTCCGAGCACGGTAAGATTCTGCCCCAGTTCGTCGTGCAGCTCGCGCGAGATGCGCGTGCGCTCGGCCTCGCGGATCGATTGCAGGTAGGCGGACAATTCCCTCAATTGCGCGCGCGATTCGATCAACTCGCGTTCGGCGATCTTGCGGTCGCTGATGTCGCGCGATATGCCGGCCGTGCCGATCACCGTGCCTTGACCATTGCGCACCGGCGTCTTGATCGTATCGTACCACCTGAGCTGCCCCTGGCGATTGCGGCGCTGCTCCTCGTAACGCAGGCGCTGGCCGGTCTCAAGAACTTCGCGGTCGGTCTTCAGGTACTGCCACGCGAGCTCCGGCGGCCACACGTCGGACGGCAGTTTGCCGAGAATGTCCTGTTCCGAAACGCCGCATGCCTCGACGTATGCATCGTTGACGGCAATGTAGCGGCAGCCGGCATCCTTCAGCCAGGCCTGATCCGGAATGTTGTTCAGGATCGCTTTGCGTTGCGCGTCATGAGCGGCCGCGCCGAGCGGCGGGCGGCTGCGGCCGTGCGGCGAGCGGCTGGAATTTCCCATCAACGATACCGGTTCAGGCGCAACGCGTTATGAACGGGAATGTTCGCGGCTTATGCCGTAACAGGCGCCCCGGCGATCGCGCGCGTCACCACCGACATCACAGCCACGCCGCCGCCTGCTTCAGATCGACGTTGCCGCCGCTCAGAATCACGCCGACACGCTTGCCGCGCACGTCGATCTTGTTGCCCAGCAACGCGGTCGCCGCCAGAGCACCGGTCGGCTCGACCACGATTTTCATGCGCTCCCACAGAAAGAACATTGTCTGCAGCAACTCGCGATCACCGACCGTCACCATGTCGTGAACATGCTTCAGCACCAGCGGAAAAGTGACACGACCGAGTGAATGGGTACGCGCGCCGTCGGCGACCGTCTCCGGATTGTGCACGGTCTGCAGCGTCTTGCTGTGAAACGAGCGCGTGGCATCGTCTCCGGCCTGCGGCTCGACACCGACCACCTTGATGCCGGGCGCGAGATGATTCGCGGCGACAGCGCAGCCGGACAGCAGTCCGCCGCCGCCGCATGGCACCAGCAGCCAGTCGAGCGCGCCGGTCTCGTCGATCAGTTCCTTCGCCGCCGTGCCCTGCCCGGCGACGACGTGCGGATGATCGAACGGCGGCACCAGCGTCGCGCCACGCTCCTTCGCGAGCTGCTGCGCAATCGCTTCGCGCGTCTGCTTGTGCTTGTCATACGTGATCACCTCGGCGCCGTAGCCCTGCGTCGCCTCGCGCTTCACCGCCGGCGCATCGTCCGGCATGATGATGGTCGCGCGAATGCCGAGAATCCGACTCGCCAGCGCCACCGCCTGCGCGTGGTTGCCGGACGAATACGCGACGACGCCGCGCGTTCGCGCCTCCGGCGGCAGTTGTGCCAGCGTGTTGTAGGCACCGCGGAACTTGAAAGCGCCGGCACGCTGCAGGTTCTCGCATTTGAAGAATACTTCCGCACCGCATCGCTGATCGACGGTGTGTGATGTCAGCACCGGCGTGCGATGCGCCTGCCCCGCCAGGCGCTGCGCCGCCGCTTCGATGTCACCATATTCAACCGTCAGTGTCTCGTCTCTCGTGTCCATCTTTCACATCCTCATGCTTTTATGAATTCTCGATTGCCGCTGCGATGCGGTCGCGCGTCAGCGGCAGATCGCGCACCCGCACGCCCAGCGCATCGCACAGCGCATTCGCGATCGCTGCGGTCGTCGGCCCCTGGGCGGCCTCGCCCATGCCGACCGACGGTTCATCTGCACGCTCGATCAGATCCACTTCGACGTGCGGCGCTTCCGCGAACGTCAGAATCGGATAATCATCCCATGACCGCGCGGTGACACGTTCCTGATCGAACGGCACCTGTTCCTTCAGCGTCCAGCTCGTGGCCTGGATCATGCCGCCTTCGATCTGGTTTTTCGCGCCGTCCGGATTGATGATGGCACCGGCGTCCGCCACCGCCGTCAGCCGCAGCACGCGCAGGTCGCGCTCGACGTCGACTTCCGCCACCACCGCGATGTAGCAGCCGGCATTCTTGTAGCGCGCGAAGCCGATACCGCGCCCGCGGCCGTCGCTACTCTTCCCTGGCTGCCAGCCGCTGTTGCGCACGGCCGCGGTAATCACATCGCGCGCACGGGAATCCGACAGATGACGCAACCTGAATTCAACCGGATCTGCGCCTGCGGCCAGCGCCAGTTCGTCGACGAATGCTTCAATCGCAAACACGTTGGTATGGGCGCCGAGTGCGCGCAGCGCCGATACGCGCAACGGCGAATCCGCGACGAAATGCTTGATGACTTTCAACACCGGAAAATCGTAGAGCGGCACCGCGTTGCGATCACCGCCACCGGGCGGCAGGATGTTGGGCGGCGGCGCCGGCGCGAAGGCATCGGCAAGCTGCCATGCGGCGAGCAGATTCACGCCGTCATCGCTGCGGCCCGGCCGCCGGCTGTGCGGATAAGTCCACACGTCGTGCTGCCAATCGTTGACGGCGCCGTCCGCATTGAGCACCGCACGCAGCTTCACCACCATCGCCGGCCCGTACGGCTCCCATGCGAATTCATCGCCCCGCATCCATTGCAGCTTCACCGGCCGTCCCGGCAACGCGCGCGCCAGCAGCGCGGCGTCGAGCGCCACATCGTCGGCGCCATTGTGTCCGTAGCAGCCGGCGCTTTCGGCATGAATCACCGTCACGTCGCCGTCAGCCATGCGCAGTGCCCTCGCCAGCTCGCGGCGCAGCGGATAAATGCCCTGGCTGTGACTCCACACCGTCAGCCGGCCGCCATCCATCAATGCCACCGCGCACGACGGACCAATCGACGCATGCGCGAGATAAGGCCGCGTATAAGTTGCTTCCAGC
>DASSON010000192.1:0-4395 GCA_035700525.1 Burkholderiales bacterium | reverse complement strand
TGTTCACGCGATTGCGCGCGGAGTTCGGCGAGCGTGCCGGCGGCGCGCATTTCCACAACACGCGCGGGCAGGGGCTGGCCAACGTCGCCGCCGCGCTGGAAGCCGGCGTTACGACGTTCGACTCCAGCCAGGGCGGCATCGGCGGCTGTCCATACGCGCCCGGTGCCAGCGGCAACATCGTGACCGAAGATCTCGCGTTTCTGCTGGAAGCGATGGGAATCGATACCGGCATCGACATCGGACGGCTGCTGGCGGCGCGTTCGATTCTGCACGAGGCGCTGCCCGGTGAGCCGCTTTACGGCATGGTCGCCGACGCCGGCTTGCCGAAGGGATTCGTCTATGCCGACGGCCGCGTACCCGATCCGGAACTGCAGCGCAGCTGTGCAGCGCAGGCCGCGCAATTACGGGAGGCGGCGCAATGACAACGGAATCCGCGCAGCCGCAGCGGTTGCCGCTGGCCGGATTGCGCGTCGTCGAGTTCACGCACATGGTGATGGGCCCGACCTGCGGCCTGATTCTCGGCGACCTCGGCGCCGAAGTGATCAAGGTCGAGCCGGTGGAGGGCGACAATACGCGCCGGCTGCTGGGTTCCGGCGCCGGGTTTTTCCCGACGTTCAACCGCAACAAGAAAAGCCTGGCGGTGAACATGAAAGACGCGCGCGGCCGCGAACTGGTGCTGAAACTGATCGCCACCGCCGACGTTTTCAGCGAGAACTTCAAGGACGGCGCGATGGCGCGCATGGGCCTCGATTACGATTCGGTGTCGCGCCTGAATCCGCGGCTGGTCTATGTGTCGCACAAGGGGTTCCTGCCGGGGCCGTACGAGCATCGCACCGCGCTTGATGAAGTGGTGCAGATGATGGGCGGACTGGCGTACATGACCGGCCCCGAGGGGCGGCCGCTGCGTGCGGGATCGAGCGTCAACGACATCATGGGCGGCATGTTCGGTGCGATCGGCGCGATGGCCGCGCTGTTCCAGCGTGAAAAAACCGGCCGCGGCCAGGAAGTGCGTAGCGCGCTGTTCGAGAACAATGTGTTCCTCGTCGCGCAGCACATGATGCAGTTCGCGGTGACCGGTAAGCCGGCCGCGCCGATGCCGAGCCGCATTTCCGCGTGGGGCATCTATGACGTGTTTACGGTCCGCGACGGCGAGCAGATTTTTCTGGCGGTAGTGTCCGATACGCAGTGGGCGCTTTTCTGCGATGCGTTCGGGCTGGACGAATTGAAGGGTGATGAGCGGCTTGCCACCAACAATCAGCGCGTGCGGTCGCGCGACTGGCTGATGCCGCTGTTGCGGGAACGGCTGGCACCGTGCGCCGCCAGCGAAATCAGCGAAATTTTCGAGCGTAACGGTCTGCCGTACGCGCCGATTACCCGGCCGCAGGACCTGTTCGATGATCCGCACCTGAACGCGACCGGCGCGATGGCGCAGCTGAGGCTGCCGCCGGATGCCAGCGGTGCCGGCCGCGAACTTGACACGCGCATGCCGCTGCTGCCGTTCACGCTGTCGGGCCGGCGTCTGCCGCTGCGCACGTCGCCGCCGGCGCTGGGCGCACATACCGGTACATTGCTGTCGGAACTCGGATACAGCGCTGCTGACATCGAGGCGCTGCGCAGCGAAGGCATCATCGGCTGTGCATCACCGGCTGGAACGGCTGACACCGATGAAGTTGCGGAGCGAAAGGAGTCGAACGCATGTGGAACCTGAATTTCACTGCGCCGACTATCATCGACGCGCGCGTTGTGACCGAAATGCCGGCGGCGTTGCGGCGCGCGCGCCGCTCCGAATGGGCCGATGCCAACAAGGGCGGGCGGCCGGTCGACAGCTTCATCGAGGGGCCGGCGTTCGACCGTGCCGGAAACCTTTACCTGACCGATATTCCGCACGGCCGGATTTTTCGCATCAATCCCGCGCTCGAATGGACGCAGGTGGCCGAAACTGACGGCTGGCCCAACGGCATCGCGATTCATCGCGACGGCAGTGTGTGGATTGCCGACTACCGGCGCGGCCTGCTGCGCATGGATCCATCCGACGGAAAGATCGAAACACTGCTCGGCCATCGCAACAGCGAAAGCTTCAAGGGTCTGAACGATCTGACGTTCGATGCCGATGGCAATTGCTGGTTTACCGATCAGGGGCAGACCGGCCTGCATGACCCAAGCGGACGCGTATTTCGCTGGCATCCGGAAAGCGGCCGGCTCGATTGTGTACTCGCCAATGTGCCGAGCCCGAATGGCATCGTGCTCGACGCGGCGGGCAGCGCATTGTTCATCGCGGTCACACGCGCCAATGCGGTGTGGCGCGGCCCGTTGTTGCAGGACGGCGCGCTGTCCAAAGTCGGCGCGTTTCGCACGTTTTTCGGCAGCAGCGGGCCCGACGGGCTGGCGGTCGATGCCGACAATCGCCTGGTGGTTGCGCACGCCAGTCTGGGCGGCGCGTTCGTCATCAACGCGCACGGCGAAGTCACGCATTTCGTGCGCAGTCCGGCCGGCCGTACCGTAACCAACGTCGCGTACCGTCCTGGCACGTCACGGATCGTGGTGACGGAATCGGAGACCGGAAGCGTGCTGGAAGCCGAGCTGCCGGGAACAGCGTGCACGTTGTATTCACATACGTGAACGGCTTGCGGGACAGCTTCTGCGGAACCTGCATCGGGATGGCGGGAAACCAGTGTTCTTCGCGACCGGTTGATCACCGTTTCGAAGCATGGCAAAGTGGCGCGCGGAAGATCATCATCCCCGGTGGGGTGCCTGGACTTCAAACCCAGTGAAGGGCGTCTCTGGCGTCCTTGGCGAGTTCGACTCTTGCATCTTCCGCCAGGCGGCCCGCACGCATCAGTTCCGCCTGGATTCCGCCGCGGCCATGAAATTTTTTCTGAAAAGCAACGGATCGGATATGTTGTGAAACGGTGCGTTGTGCGTTCCGGTTCCGGAAATCGTCACGGAGCCATAGTTGAAAATCCGTCCCAGCACGCTTTGATCGACCTGGACGCTTTCCACTTTTTCCAGAAACATTTCGATCGTGCGACGCCGCACCAGGCCGGTTTTTGCAATTACACGCTTGTTGGTGACCGCAAGCTCGGTTGTCACATAAACAATGAACGCCCACGTCCAGCACAATACGCCGATGCCCACGAGCGGCAGCAGAATGATGCCGGCGACTATCAGCGGCACCAGTGACCATTTGCTGACCTTCGCGCGATAGGTGACTTTCTCGTCGCTGATCAGCGTCAGGTCAACGTAGGAATCCACGATGTTTCCGCACGCCTATTGCAGGCGGCGCGCCGCTTCACGGCCGAAGCGCAGCAATTCGCGATCGCGCCCGCGCACCGCGTACACCATCTCGCCGTTGGCATAGCCGACGATGAGGGATGTTTTTCCGAATATGCCGATGATCGCGCGCAGCAGGCCGTAGATGATCAGCAGGATGCCGACGATGCGCAGCGGCTGATAAAGCCGGCGCGCCTGCGTCGCGATCGCAGCCAGCACGTCGGGCCCGTCGTCGGCATCGGCAGCGGCCGGCGCGCGCTGTGCCGATTGCTGGATGTAGCGGGCGAGCACATGATCGGTGCGCGGCAGCAGCCAGCCGATCAGCAATCCGATGATGATCAGAATGATGCCGCGCGTGATTGCGCGCGTCGAAAACGCGAATCCGGCGCGCACCAGTGCAAGCTTGTTGAGCGCGTAACTTTCTTCGCCGCCCGGCGTGACGACGACCAGCCGGCGGTCAGTCAGAACCAGTTCGTCTCCGCTGCCGACGGTGCGGCGCTTCAGGTAGAAGTCGAGTTGCGTTTCGTTTTCACCAAGATCGAAGTCGGACACGATGGGATTCCTCCGGATGTTGGACGGCCCGCCGTAACGGCATAGAGTTATTGTGGCAACATTTATACCGGCTTGGGCGCAGTTTCTCAAGCGCCGGGTGCCGGCGGCACCACGACCGGCTGCTCGCCGAAATCAAGCGTCGATGCCAGCCACACGATGATGATGGCGCATACGCCGGCTGGAACGAACGCCATTGCCGGAATGCCGGTGGCGTCCCATCCGAATCCACCGATGATCGGAATCACCACCGCGCAGGCGTAGCCGATCGTGAACATGGCGGCCGACATCCGGTGCACATCATCCGGGTCGGCCAGCAATGGCGGCAACGCCAGCGTCAGAATGAGTCCGAGCGCCGAGCAGAAGCCGATCACTCCGGACCACACCACGGCCCACGCGCCCGGCATCAGCGTGAGACCGACGACGCCGACAGCGGACAGCGCACCGATCGCGGCGTACGGTGCACGCCGCCGCGTGAGCCGTTGCGCCCACAGCAACATCATTGCGGAAGCCGGGATCTGACACAGATTGATCGCGGTCAGGGCGCTGCTCACCAGCTCGGAGCGGCCGGTCCTG
>DASSON010000191.1:0-2877 GCA_035700525.1 Burkholderiales bacterium | reverse complement strand
GATCTGCGCGACAGCGTCGACAATCCGCGCCTGCGCGAAATCCTGACGTCGCTGACCGAGGACATGGAAGGCGGCAAGCTGCTGTCGCAATGCCTGGCGGCGCATCCGCATGTGTTCAACAACGTGTTCGTCAGTCTGGTGAGGGCCGGTGAACAGGCGGGCCGGCTGCCGGAAGTGTTCGAAAGCCTGGGCGGCGCGCTGAAGTGGCAGGACGAGCTCGCGTCGCAGACGCAGCGCCTGCTGGCGTATCCAATGATGGTGCTGGTGGTGGTGACGGGGGTGATGCTGTTCCTGCTGATCTACCTGGTGCCGCAGGTCGTCGGACTGCTGAAGAATCTGAACCTGGCGCTGCCGCTGCAAACGCGGATACTGATCTGGCTGTCGGGCGCGGTGTCGCATTACTGGCCGCTGGTATTCGGGCTGCCGCTGGTCGCCGTCGGCGTCAGCGTGATCGCGGTGCGCAACAGCACGCGGGCGCGCTTTTTCTGGGACGGCCTGAAGCTGCGGTTGCCGATCACCGGCCCCATCATCCAGAAAATCATCTTGTCCCGTTTCGCGAGTTTTTTCGCACTGATGTACCAGTCCGGGATCACGGTGCTCGATGCACTCAAGACCAGCGAGGAAATCGCCGGCAACCGCGTGATCGCGGAGGGCCTGGCGCAGGTCGGCCGCCAGGTCAGCGCCGGTGATACGCTGACCGAAACGTTCCAAGCTTCGGGGATGTTCCCGCCGCTCGTGATCCGCATGCTGCGCGTCGGCGAGACCACCGGCGCGCTGGATACGGCGCTGCTCAACGTCAGTTATTTTTACACACGCGACGTGCGCGAATCGGTGGACAAGGCACTGAAGCTGCTGGAACCGACGCTCACGCTGCTGCTCGGCGGATTGCTGGCGCTGGTGATGTGGTCGGTGCTGACGCCGGTCTACAACATCATCGGGCAGCTCAAGTTTTAGTGAAGCGTGAGGAGTGAGGGGTGAGGAGTGCAAGCGTCATCGGCCGGTTCAGCCTGTAACGCATGATCTGACCCGCAACGAGGCATGAAAGTTAAGGAATGGCCGGCAAAATATTGATCTGCATCTCGGCAGCGCGCGTCACTGTCGCGCGCTGGCGGCACGGCCAACTTGCCGCATGCCATGCATTCGCGCACGACAACGACGGCACCGCGGCCTTCCGCGCGCTGCTGGCGGAATGGCACCCGGCGCCGACCTATGTCATTGTCGATGCGGTCGAGGAAGACTACCGCATGGAGGTGCTGCCCCATGCGCGGGGCCGCGACCGCAAGGCGCTGATCGCACGCAAACTGCGCCAGGTTTTCCGTAACGCGTCGTATTCGGCGGCGGTGCTGCAGGGACGGGAACGCGACAAGCGCCGCGACGATCGGTACTTGTTCTGTGCACTCACCAACCCTGACCTGGCCGAGCGCTGGCTGAAGATTCTCACCGACCTGCGGCTGCCGCTGGCGGGATTTCACCTGCTGCCGATGGTCACCGAACGT
This sequence comes from Burkholderiales bacterium, assembly GCA_035700525.1. Lineage (GTDB taxonomy): Bacteria > Pseudomonadota > Gammaproteobacteria > Burkholderiales > JBDZVW01 > JBDZVW01. The sequence continues at coordinate 1,381 of DASSON010000191.1, read as the reverse complement.
CTGCTGCCGCGCGTGAAGCTGGCCGGCGACAACCTGCTGGTGGTGGCGCCGCGCGACGGCGGACTGCGGCTCACCTTTTTTGATCACGGACGCCTGCGCCTGAGCCGCCTCACCCGCAGCGACGCCCGCGGCGGCGGCGGCCGCGTCGCCGCGTTCGCCGAGGAAGTCCGCAATACCCGGCTTTACCTGCATGCGGTGCACGTCGCCAACATGGACGAACACTCGACCGTGGCGGTCATCGATCCGGACGGATCGCTGACAGACCTGGCGGCGGCGCTGGCGCCGGATCAATCCAACCTGACCGTGCTGCGCTTCGACGCGCCTGCACTCGCAACGCGGCTCGGGCTGCCGATCGCACTGTTGCGCGGCGTACCGGATGCGCTCTACCTGCAACTGCTGGGTGAACGCGTACCGGCGGCCAATCTCGCACCGCGGCCGCTGGTCACCCGCCACCGCATGTTCCTGCTGCGGCGGACCATTTACGCGGCGGCAGCGGTGCTCGCGGTCGCGGCACTGGGCTGGTCCGGGGTCAATCTCTACGGCGTCTACAACGCGAACGCGGATGCCGCGCACGCGACGCTGCAGACGCGCGTCGAACATAATCACTACGAAGCGGTCAGGCAACAGTTCCCCGCCGCCCCGACGTCGCCTGAAAATCTGCGTGATGCCGTCGAAACGGCGCAGCGCATCGTCCATGCCGGACGCACGCCGCAAGCCATCATGGCCGTCGTCGGGCACGCGCTCGATGCGACACCGCAGATCCGGCTCAACGGACTCGATTGGCAATATGGCACCGATCAGAAACAATCGGCCGACCGCCGCCCCGCCACAGCCACCACAACCGCAACCGGGCATCAGCAGCAGGCATTGATCAAGGCCGAAGTGCGATCGTTCGACGGCGATTACCGCAAGGCAATTGACGCGATCAACCGCTTCGCCGCGCATCTGCGCGACGAACCCACCGTGGCGGAAGCGCGCGTGACGAAACTGCCGCTCAACCTCGATCCGCAGCAAAGTCTCTCCGGTAACATGCAGGAGGAGCGCGGACGCTCGGCACGCGCGGAATTCGAAGTGCAGATCACACTCAAGGCGGGCGCATGAACGATACCGCCCGCAACCTGCTGCTGCCGCTCGCCGTACTGGTCGCGATCATCGTTGCAGGCAGCATTATGGTGTCCTACACCAAGAGCGAGCTCGCCATCGCACGGCGCGCCGTCACCGATCAGCAGGCAAAACTGCGTGCGGCCCGCGCGCAACTGCGCAAATCGGATGACGAGCGGAAAATCATCCTTCAATATCGCGACCGCTACGCCGCACTCTACCGCCAGGGATTCGTAGGCAAGGAACAGCGGCTGAACTGGATCGACGCGCTGCGCCAGGC
>DASSON010000190.1:0-9603 GCA_035700525.1 Burkholderiales bacterium | reverse complement strand
TGCCAGGTCGGAAACGCATGCGACAGTTTCTGCGGCAACGCCGTCTTTTCGCCGATTTCCTCGATCATCAACAATACTTCCGGCAGCGCCAGGAAGCCGATCAGCATCGGCACCAGCGACACGCCACCGAGCAATTCACCGCGCCCGAACGTGAAGCGCGGATAACCGGTCATCTGATCGGTGCCGATCATCACCAGAAACAGTCCAAGGCCCGCCGCCAGCACGCCCTTGCGCCAGTCGTCGCCGGTGAGTGTTGCAACGATGGACAAGCCAAATACGCCGAGCGCGAAGTACTCCGCCGGACCAAAACGCAACGCGAAGTTCGCCAGCGGCACGGCGATCAGGATCAACGCGATGTTCCCGATCAGTCCGCCGATGGTGCTCGGCACCAGTGATGCGCACAGCGCCTTGACCGGAAACCCGCGCTTCGTCATCTGATAGCCGTCAAGCGTGGTCATGATCGCACCCGGCGTGCCGGGCGTATTGATGAATATCGCGCTGATCGACCCGCCGTACTCGGCGCCGACGTACGACGCGGTAAGCAGGATCAGGCTGGTGTCGGCGGGCATGCCAAACGTGAACGGCAGCAACAGCGCAATGATCGTCGACGCCGCCACGCCGGGCATCGCGCCGCCGAAAATGCCGATCGCAACGCCCACCACCATGAACAGCAGGTTGTGCGGGATCACGGCGCCGGCAAATCCGGCCAGCAGATGTTCGAACATTCCCGAATCAGCTCCCGATCAGCGGCGCCAGTAGTCCGACCGGGAAGTCGGTATGCGCGAGCTGCACAAAAATCAGGTACGAAATCAGCGGAAAGCCGATCGCGACACCTGCCAGCATTTTCCACGAGCGCAGACCGAGCAGCCACATGCTCGCCGCGAGAAACAATCCCGTGATCAGAAAGAAGCCGACGCTTTCGATGCCGACCAGGTAGAGAATCGCGAGAATGATGAAAGCAGCCGCAAACCGCGCCCCCGCGCCGCCCACCGGCGCGTCGCTTTCAGTGCGCGCGGCGCCGATCGCGAGATAAATTGCAACGATCAGCGTCACCACGAACACGATGCGCGGCCACACGGCGGGACCGGGCGCCCCCTGCAGACTGGGGGGCAGCCCGCGTGTTTCCCACAGCAGAAAAGCCGACGCCGCGGCAAGCAGCAATCCTGCCGCGACGGTCAGCGTACGCCGGGAATTGAGCCGGAGTTTCATCGTTTACGAATTCAAAGCTTGAGTCTGGCCTTGAGATCCTTCATTTCCTGAGCCTGCTCCTTGAATTCCTTTTCAAAAGCCTGCGGGCCTTCGTAACCGTCCTGCCAGCTCATTTTCTTGAGGAATGCTTTCCATTCGGGCGTCTGCTGCGCCTGCTGAAAAGCTTTCGCCAGCTTGTCGACGATCGCTTTCGGCGTGCCTTTCTTCGCCATCATGCCGCGCCACTGATAAGCGGTGTAGTCGATTCCGACTTCCTTCAGCGTCGGCACATTCGGGTACTCGGCGAGCCGCTTGTCCGAGGCGGTCGCGAGTATCCGGATCTTGCCCGCTGTCACCTGTGCCCGCACCACACCCGGGTTCATCGCACCGGCGCTCACGTGGCCGCCCGCCACTGAGGCCGCGGCCGGCGCGCTGCCCTCATACGGCACCCATACCGCCTGGATGCCGGTTTTCTTCGCGAAACCCTCCCACGCGACGCGGTGCAGCCCCAACGCAAAGGCGCCGGTGATTCTGAGCTTGCCCGGATTGGCCTTGCCGTACTTGATGAAATCCTGGATGGTCTTGAACTGACTGTCGCCTGGCACCATGATCACGACCGGGTCAAGAATCGAGCGCACGATCGGCTGGAAGTCGTCAGGCTTGAACTGGACGCCAGGCTCGCCGAACTTGGTGGTCAACGTGCGCGTCACCGCCAGCAGCGTATAGCCGTCGGCCGGCCTCGCCATCATCGCATTCGATGCCACCACGCCGCCGCCGCCGGTTTTCGTTTCGACCACCAGCGGCTGTCCAAGAATTTTCCCCGCCAGCTCCGCCAGCGTGCGCGAATAAAGGTCGACTGATGATCCGGGCTTCGACCAGCACAGGACCTTGATCGGTTTGTCGGGATACGCCGCAACCGCGGGCAGCGGCGCCAGCATCATGCACAGCGCTGCGGCAACCGCCACCAGTCCGGCCATCAGAAAAACCGGTTTGCGACAACAGCCGCTCGACAGCCGGCTGCTTGCGGCCCGCTGAAATCGTGCTGCATCCTTCATGGTGCACCTCCTCCGTGGAAATCAAACAACGATATGGAACATCCGTTCACCGGCTCGCACGTGATGATGCGCGGCACATTGCAACGATGCGCCGCCCCTGACCGCTGCCGGTTTTTGAAAAATCTTATGCAATCTCGCCAGCGATTGCAATAGAATAATATTGTTGACATTAAGACATGAATTTGGTGAGCGGCGGCGCACAGCAGGACGAGGGGGACGTATAATATCGGCTCGCGATAAAAGTAATTAATGGGGGTGGTCGGTGAAGGGAGCAAAAGGCGTAAAAAACGGCACGATGACGGAAATGCGGCATGAACGCCGCCGCGCCACACCACGACCCGCAACGGGCAGGAGCGCGAACCGCGCACTGCCCGCCGAACTGCAACCGCTCACGCGCTCACTGCCGGAACAGATCGCATCGACGCTTTCGGCGCGCATCGTTTCCGGCACCTATCAGCCGGGTGAGCGCATCATGGAGCAGGGGGTCGCCGCCGAATTCGCAGTCAGCCGCGGGCCGATCCGCGAGGCGCTGCGGCTGCTGGAGAAGGACGGACTGGTGGTCATTCTGCCGCGTCGCGGCGCGCAGGTCACCAAACTGACGGTCGAGGAAGTGCGCGAGATTTTCGATATTCGCGCCGCGCTGCACGGATTGCGCGCGCGGCTCATCGCGGAAGATCCCGACCGTACGCGCATCCTCGATACGCTGAAGCCGTTCGTCGAGCAGCTGCCGAAACTTTGCCGGGATTCACAGCACGCCGACGAATACGTCGAGACCTCGTTCAAGCTCAGCAGCCTGATGACCGCATCGTCCGGCAACAAGCGGCTGACCACCATCATGAGTTCCCTCGCGCTGCAGACATTGCGCTATACGCGGCTCGGACTGTCGACGCCGCAACGCCGTAAACAGTCCGCCCATAACTGGCAGCTGGTGACGAAGGCAATCCGTGACGGTGATGCCACGGCGGCCGAAAAAATCGGGCGCCAGCTCGTCGTCGATTCGCGCAACGCCGCAATTCGCGAGCTGCAGAAATTGCACGGCGGTGAATGACACCGCGCTGATGTTCGCGCGGCGCCGGACCGACAGGCCGGTCACTGCACGGCGGCTTCATCGGTCCGCCGCATCGCTGATGCCAGACGCACATTCGTGCCGACGCGCAGGCCGCGCACATCCGTTTTTGCGGCGACGATCGCACGATGCCGGCAGTCTCACCCGGTTCGTCCGCCCCAGCGTCCGTTGTCGTTGCCGAACGACAACCCTATTGCATATCGAATCAACAAATTAGCGTTGAACGCAGCGGCCGCTGTCGTCCTTGGACAACAACCGGCGCCTGCGAAGCGCACGCGTCGCAGGCATCAGTATCCATATAATAGTTTGTTTTTAAAAAATTATTTTTGTCTGCCAAACGGCTGGCACAGCCATTGCGATATGTGCCACACGTATCCGAAACGGGTGCGATGTTGTTCAACCAACTTTGGGAGATATCTCATGAAGACTTCCATCAGCAAGGCTGTTCTGGCGATGCTGGTTTCGGGTGCTTTTGCGGTAGCGAGCGGCGCGGCGATGGCCGGCTCGATGAGCAGCCACAACGGCGCGACCAATCAGGGCAAGCCGACCCCGCAACAATGCAAGCAGGATCCGAGCACCCCGGGTTGCCCGAAGTAAGTTCCACTGTTTCAGCCACGTTCCGCTAGCCCTCCTCCTCCTGGCGGAACCGGGTGCAACCCTCCGGGGTTGCGCCCACCTATCATGTGACAGAGCCCGGCGACGTGCCGGGCTCTGTTTTCGTTGTACGCGATGACGGCCCTGTCAATGCGGCATCGAATTCGGAATCCACAGCACCAGTTCCGGAAACGCAGCCAGGATGACCAGCAATACCGCCATCGCCAGAAAAAATGGCGTGACGCCGGCAAACACCTGCTCGACCGGCGTATCCGTGGTCTTCGAAACAATGAACGCGTTGAGGCCGAACGGCGGCGTCACCAGTCCGATCTCGGACGTCAGCGTCACAATGATGCCGAACCAGACCGGATCGTAGTGCAACGCGGTGATGATCGGCAGCGTGATCGGAACCGTCAGCACCAGAATCGCGACCTGGTCCAGGAAGCACCCGAGCACGATGTAGACACAGATGATCAGTGTCAGGATTACCCAGCGCGGGCTGTGCAGCGCACCGATGCCGCCAACGATATTCTGCGTGGTTTCGGTGATCGTCAGAAAGTAGCCAAAAATCAGCGCGCCGATAATGATCATCGTGATCATCGTGCTGGTACGTGCGGTGCGCGTCAGCGCACGATAAATGCGTGCGGCATCGAGCTTGCGACGCACCAGCGCCAGCACGAACGCGCCGAATGCGCCCATTGACGCCGCCTCGGTCGGTGTCGCGACACCCAGGTACAGCACGCCGGTGACCAGGATGAACAGCACCAGCATCGGCCAGATGCCCTTCAGCAGCCTCATTTTCTCGCGCATCGGTACGCGGTTTGCGGCCGTGCCGCCGCCACGCGCCGGATTGCGCCACAGCAGATAGCGCAAGGCGATCGTCAGCGTCAGCGCGCCGAGAATGCCGGGGAAGAATCCGGCCACCAGCAGCTTGCCCAGATCCACGTCGCCGATGATGCCGTAGATCACCAGTCCGTTGCTGGGCGGAATCATCACCGCCAGCGTGCCGACGATTGCGGTCAACCCGCTGGCCAGTTTCTTTTCGTAGCCGTGCTTCACCATCTGCGGAATCGCGGTCGACGACAGCGTCGCCGCGGACGCGGCGCTCGATCCGCACACCGCGCCGAACGCGGCACCGGTGATCACGGTCGATATGCCGAGCCCGCCACGTATCGATGCAACCCACGCATTGACCGTATCGAACAATTCGTCGGCGACGCCGCTGACGACGATGAACTCGGCCATCAGGATGAACATCGGAATCGTCATCAGCTCGTAGTGCGCGGCGGTCGAGAACGGCGTGGTGTTCAGGATCGACAGCAGCATCGGGATGCCACCCACCGCGTAGAGACCGATCGCACCGGCACACCCAATCGCGAATCCGACCGGCATGCCGATCACCAGGAACAGAATAAGCAGCAGTACAATCGAAATGACGAGCATCGGATTCAGTCGTGCGCAGCGCTGTCGGAATCAGGGAACACGCCGACGCCGGCGCGGCCGGTGGCGAGACTCGCGGCATGCAGCAGTAGCTGGTGCAGTATCCGCAACGCGATGATGCCGCAGCCGATCGGGACGAACACGTGCGCCAGCCAGGTCGGAAGCGGAACCACGCCCGGCAGCAGGTAGTGATTGACCCAATCGGAGCGGGTGGTCACCGCGCCTTCGTAGAGAATTCCGACAAAAAACGCGAGAGCCAGCACGTCGCCAATCAGCGCGAGCGCGGCACGAGCACGGACCGACGCGATTTTTCTGACGACCAGGTCGAGTGCGATATGGCCCTGTTCGCGCAGTGTGTACGACAACGCCAGAAAGAACAGAATGACGAGCAGATAGTTGCCGATCACATCGTACGACCAGCTGAACGGCGCGTTGAACGCGTAGCGCAACACGACGTCGACGACGGTGATCATCATCATCGAAAAAAGTGCCACGGCAACCAGGAACATCGCGACCTGCTCGATGCGGCACAGCCAGCGATCGACAATCTGCATGGTGCTCCTTCAGACGGGCAACCGCCATTGCGGCGACCGCCCGTTCCGTTCTTTAATTTTTGCCGGCGCCGGCCTTTTCGACCGCGGCGCGGAACGCGTCAAGCACCTTCGTTCCCGGCTTGCCGCGACTGTCAAGCGTCTTCGCCCACTTTTCCTGAACCGGCGCGAAGGTCTTGTGCCACGCCTCTTTATCGGCCGCGCTCAGCTTGTACACCTTCCAGTGGTGCTCGGCCTCGAGCTTCTTCACGATCGGCGCCTTCGATTGCTCTTCGTGCGTACAGAAATTCTTCCACGCCTTGTCACCGGCCTGCAGCATCGCCTGCTGCACGTTTTTCGGCAATTTTTTCCACTTCGCATCGGACATCACCGCGACGATGCCGAAGCTGCCGACCTCGGCGCCCAGCGTGCTGTGCTGCAGAATGTCCTGCGTGCTGTTCGCAAACACGCTCTGGAACGAACCGAAACGCCCGTCCACCGTGCCCCGTTGCAGCGCCACGTACAAATCCGCGACCGACATCTGCACCGGCACCGCACCAACCTTCAGCGCTGCGTCGTCCGACGCGCCGCCCAGGGTTTTGAGCTTGAGCCCCTTCATGTCGTTGGGCAGCTTGACTTCACGCTTGGTGGTCATCACTTCGTACGGCGGGTTGCTGGCCGCGAACACGACGTGTAATCCCAAAGGCGCGTAGTCGTCTTGCGCCAGAATCCCGCCACCGCCGGTTTTGGCCAGTTCCCACATCGCCTGGCTACCTTCACACGAAGAAGAAATCATGCCGGGCAACTCATCGACCGCGCTCAGCGGCAACTTGGCGGGCGTGTAGGACGGCCCGACCCTGGCAATATCCACGGTGCCGGAACGCGCCAGCTCGAGCAGGTCGCGCGCCTTGCCCATCTGCCCCGCCGGAAACCACTGGAACTGGACCTGGCCGTGGGTCAGCTTCGTCACCTCATCCATCCAGAATTTGCTCAGATAGACGCTGATCGGGTGCGTCTTCGGCACCGAGTCCGCCAGCCGAAGCGTGATCTTGTCCGCCGCCGTGGCACCGGACATCGTGCCGAGCGTTAGTATCGCCGCCGTCAATGTGGAAACAATCAAGCCGTTACGTTTTGCCATCATCCACCTCCTTGGTCATGGTTCCGCTCTCCGGCCAACGTCAATCGGGCCGGTTCTAATAACTTGTCGGCCAGCCACACATCAGATGCCGGCCGACGCCATCGCTAAGCCGCATGCGGTGCACCTCGAGCATGCGTTTCAGATAGCCGCGCGTGTCGCGCGGATCGATCACGTTGTGCGCGGTGTAGACCGCCGCCATGTCGTACGGTGTGCTGCCTTTCGCCATCAATGCCGTCGCCTCGCGGAATTTTTCCGGCTCGTCCGGCGTCACGCCGTGGACGATCTGTGCACCGAATTCCGGTTTCATGAAACTCACTTCGGCGCTCACCCAGCACGCCACTTCATCGGCATTGCCGCCGCCGCCCATGTTCGATACCGCCAGTCCGTAGCTTTTGCGCATCACGACCGACAGCTTGGGTACCGTGCACAGCGTCAGCGCGTTCATCCAGTTCATCACCTTGCCGGTCACACCTTGCTGCTCACCTTCCATCCCGATCAGAAATCCCGGCTGATCGACCAGGAACACCAATGGGATGTTGAACGAATCGCACAGCACCAGAAACGACTGCACCTTGCGGCACGCATCGGCGTCGATCGCGCCGCCCTTGTGCAGCGGATTATTGGCGACCACGCCGATCGACCTGCCGTCGAGGCGTGCCAGCGCGGTGACGACGGTGCGGCCGAAACGCGCCTTCATTTCGAACATCGAATCGCGGTCGAAGATCGCGCGCACGATGGCGCGCACGTCGTAGACCTGATTCGGCGATTCGGGCAACAGGCCCATTACGCCCTTGATCGCATCATCAGATCCCGGTGGAACCGGATACTCCGGTGGCGCCTGCATGTGATTGCTCGGCAGATAGCTCAGAAACCGGCGTATCGCGGCGAGCGCTTCTTCGTCGCTGTCGACGACCTGATCGACGATGCCGCTGGCTTCCGCATGCACGCGCCAGCCGCCCAGCGTTTCGGCATCGACCGTCCTGCCGGTCGCCATCGCAATCAGCCGCGGGCTCGACACCGCCATGATCGCGCCCTTGCGCATCACGCAGAAATCCGACATCGCCGCATACCACGCCGACGAACCATAGCTGTGGCCGAGCACCGCCGCCACCCACGGCGCCTCTCGGGTACGCTGATATTCGACCGGATCATCCTTCGAGCCGATGCTGGCTGCGCCCATGATGTCGGGCATGCGCGCGCCAGTCGATTCACCGAGAAACACGATCGGGATGCCACGCTGCTTGGCGACGCGCTTCATGTGCCGCAGCTTCTTGATGTTGATCGTCGCGCTCGACGCGCCCTTCACCGTGAAATCGTTCGATACGACCGCCACTTCACGGCCATCGACGCGACCGAAGCCGGCGACCTTGCCATCGGCCGGCGTGACGGCACGATCGTCCGCACGAGCAGACGCTGCAAACATTCCCGATTCGATGAAGCTACCGACATCGAACAACGCGTCGATGCGGCTGCGCGCGTTCAGCACGCCCTGCGCCTGACGCCGCGCCAGCTTCTCTGGCCCGCCCATCGCCAGTGCGCGTGCGCGGCGGGTTTCGAGCTCTGTCAATTGCTCTTCAAATGGCATGGCGCCGCGTTCCGCCGTGATTTTCTCCCCGCCTTATTGAGGCGAGGTGGACGCGAAGCGGACGGGGCGGTGGGCGGTGCCGAAAAAGCGCACCACCCCTCCCGCTTCGCTCCGTCCCCTCCTTAAGGACAGGAGGGGAAAATATCGCGCGCCGAACAGCTCAAAGTTCATCTCCCGCCTCTCAATAACTCGTCGGCCAATTGCGCAACAGATGCTCGCTGACGCCGCGCTTCAGCCGCATGCGGTGTACTTCCAGTGTGCGAATCAGATAGTCGCGCGTATCGCGCGGGTCGATCACGTTCTGCGCTTCGTAGAGTTCGGCCAGCGTCCACGCCGACGTATCACGCTGCACCTCCTCGATCAGCTGCGCGAAACGCTCCGGGTCGTCCTCGCGCTTGACGCCGTAGAGCACGTTCACGCTCACCGCCGGATCCATGAAACCAAGATCGGCACTCGGCCAGCACGCGACCTCGTCTGCGTTGCGGCCGCCACCCATGTTGATGTAGGCCTGGCCGTAGCTCTTGCGCATGATGATGGTAAGCTTGGGCACTGTCACCAGCGTCAGCGCGTTCATCCAGTTGATCACCTTGCCCGGTGCGCCACGCTGCTCGCCTTCCACGCCGATCAGAAATCCCGGCACGTCGACCAGGAATACCAGCGGAATGTTGAACGAGTCGCACAGCACCATGAAGCTCGTTATCTTCTGGCAGGCATCAACGTCGAGCGCGCCGCCCTTGTACATCGGGTTGCTGCCGATGAAGCCGACGCTTTTGCCGTCGAGCCGCGCCAGCACCGTCGCCACTGAGCGCCCGTAGCGTGCCTTGAGTTCGAAACTCGAATCCTTGTCGGCGATCGCGGCGATGATCTTGCGCACGTCGTAGACCTGGTTGCGCGACTCCGGCAGGATGTCGAGGATGCCGCGGCATGCATCGTCCGAGCCGGGAGGCACCGGCTGCTGCGGCGGCGGCTCGTTGTGATGGCTCGGTAGATACGACAGGAATTTGCGG
>DASSON010000189.1:0-11821 GCA_035700525.1 Burkholderiales bacterium | reverse complement strand
GCTCGAGCCTGGAAAACATACGCGATCTGATGCGCGCCGGCGTCGACGTGTTTCGTCTCAATTTCAGCCACGGCACGCATGCCGACCACGCCGAGCGCGTGCGGCTGATCCGCCAGGTCGAAACCGAAATGGAGCGGCCGGCCGGCATCCTGATGGATCTGCAGGGACCGAAGCTGCGCGTCGGCGTATTCGGTGCCGGCCCGGTGCAACTGGTGCCGAAGGCGTCGTTTCGTCTCGACCTCGATCCGTCGCCGGGCGACGTCAACCGTGTGACACTGCCTCACCCGGAAATCTTTGCCGCGCTGAAGCCGGGTGCGGATCTGTTGCTTGATGATGGCAAGATCCGGCTTGAAGTCGTGCGCTGCGGTGCGGATTATGCCGAAACCAGGGTACGCATCGGCGGCACGCTGTCCGAGCGCAAGGGCGTCAACGTGCCGGGTGTGGTGGTGCCGCTGTCGCCGCTGACCGAAAAGGATCACGCCGATCTCAAGTACGGGCTGTCGCTGGGCGCAGACTGGATTGCGCTGTCATTCGTGCAGCGCCCGGAAGACGTCGACGAGGCGCGGCATCTGATCGGCAGGCGCGCCGCGATCATGGTCAAGCTCGAAAAGCCGGCGGCGATCGAGCATCTCGATGAAATCGTCGAGCGTTGCGACGGCGTGATGGTCGCGCGCGGCGATCTCGGTGTGGAGATGCCGCCGGAGCAGGTGCCGATCATCCAGAAACGCACGCTGCGTGTGTGCGCGAAAGCGGGCAAACCGGTGATCGTTGCAACGCAGATGCTGGAATCGATGATCCAGTCGCCGATACCGACGCGCGCCGAGGCGTCCGACGTCGCGACCGCGGTCTACGACGGCGCCGACGCGGTGATGCTGTCGGCCGAGTCCGCGTCCGGCAAGTATCCGGTCGAGGCGGTGGCGATGATGGAGCGCATCATTACGCAGGTCGAAGGCGATCCGCATTACCGCACGATGATCGATGCGCAGCGTGATCCGCCCGAAGCAACGCCGGCGGACGCAATCTGTGCCGCGCTGGAGCAGACCGCGACGGTGCTGCATGCAGTCTGTGTCATCACCTATACCAGCTCGGGCTTCACCAGCCTGCGTGCTGCGCGCGAGCGTCCGGAAGCACCGATACTGAGCCTGACGCCGAATATCGCAACCGCGCGCAAGCTGGCGCTGGTATGGGGCGTGTACTCGGTGTTGGCGGAAGAGGTGGAAGATGTCGACACGATGGTCGCGTACGCCTGCCGCAGCGCGTTGAACAACGGCTTCGCGAAACTGCGTGAAACCGTCGTGATTGCCGCCGGTATGCCGTTCGGACGTTCCGGCACGACCAATCTGCTGCGCATCGCACGTATCCGATCGTGACGCGGAACGGATGCGAAGGAACGCATTTTCCGTTATCATTGTCGCGCCCGCGGCAGTCATGCGCGGGCGCGCGTTTCCGTTGGGATGGGTCGTTAGCTCAATTGGTAGAGCAGCGGACTCTTAATCCGTTGGTTCGGGGTTCGAGTCCCCGACGGCCTACCACATCTTTCCTGCAGTCAAAACGCACAGAAGAAGCGCGAGCAGAACCGCCAATTGCTGCACCAGGCAGATTAGCCAATACCCAATGCCGGCGCCAGCTACGCCCGGCCGTCGAGTCACTGCGCATCCAGTTGAAATAACCGTGGCCCCCTGCGTGCCGGATTGCCTGCATTGCCCTGCTTTTTCGCAACCGCAAAAGGGAACGTGTGCCGGTGCGTTGAGGGTCCCGAGCGCGCAGTGAGGGGAGAGAGGGGCGGCGTTCACGGAAGCCGGCTTTCTGTTATGATCGCCATCAGTGCTCGTTATACGCAGGGCAGAGCGCCTACAAGGGGTTCATGGTGCCGGAGCCGTGCTCTCCAAAAGAAAATCATATCCTTGCGTCATTGCCGCGCGAGGAATACGGGACGCTATCGCCCCATCTCGAATCCGTATTCCTGCCGGCCGGATCGGTTCTCTACGATTCGCTTCATAAATCCATAAGCGTCTACTTCCCCATTGATTGCACAGCCTCGCTTGTCTATAGCACGGCGGACGGTGCATCACCGGAGATCGCGGTAATCGGCCGTGAGGGCATGGCCGGCATTGCACTGATAATCGGCGACGTGAGTCCGTGGAATCGAACGATCGTGCAGAGCGCCGGTTTTGCATACAGGCTTAAAGCAAGCCTGTTGAGATCCGAATTCGAACGTATTGATGCGCTTCGGCGCTCGTTGCTGCAATACATTAGTGCGCTCATGACGCAAATCGGCCAAACGGCTGTATGTAATCGTTTCCATTCCGTCGAACAGCAGCTTTGCCGATGGCTGCTGATGCATACCGACCGATTGCGCACTGATGAGCTGGCAGTGACTCAAGAACGGATCGCAACGCTACTCGGTGTGCGCAGAGAAGGAATCAGTGCTGCCGCCGCGGCATTACAGGATGGTGGCGCAATCCGCTATCACCGTGGCCGTATTGCGATCGTTGATCGCCAGCGGCTGGAAGCGCGGGTGTGCGAGTGTTATGCCGCAATCCGAAACAGATATGAGCTGTTGCCGTCGCACGCCGCAGTTCGCTCGATATGAGGGCCTGCGGCGCCGGCTTGGCGGTCTTCGTATCAGCGGCGCAGGCGGGTTTGTATCGCGTGCAATCAAAGCCGCTGTCATTCGCCGCGGTTCGAAAACAGATCAGGTGCCGATCAACACGGGCATTGATATTTGCGCGATACCGATATCGCATCACCACGAACCGTGGTGTTCCGGTATGCGGACGATGAGCGGCAGCGCGGCAAGCAGCAGCGCTGCCACGATCACGTACACCCAGGCTTGAACGCCGCCGGGATCGCGGGAGTCGGTGAGGATCGCCGTGGTGATCGACACCGTGGTGATCGATCCGACCTGGAGAGACAAGGTGCGCAGCGCGGCAAGAGTCGACGAACGTTCGGGCGCCAGCTGCAGCCCGGCGTTGCGGCTGGCCGGGTTGATCATCCCGAGGCCGGCACCGACCAGGAAGGCGGCACCGGCCAGCCAGGCGTAGGGTGGAATGCCGGCCGCGGGGCTGAGGGCGAGCAGCAGCATTCCCGTCGCGATAACGACGCCTCCGACGTAAAGCGGCGGCCGGTGGCCGGTACGCCGCAGCGCCAGCGCGGCCGCGACCGACAGCATGATGGCGGCGGCCCCCTGCGCGATCAGCAGGGTGCCCGAGTCAAGCGCGTTGATGGCGTAGCGGTTGGCCGCATACAGCGGAATCAGTGCTATGGCTCCAATGGTGATGCCGGTGTAGATCATGTTCACGAGGTTGACCGCACCGAAGCCCGGTCCGTGGATCAGGTGCGGGGAGATGAACGGGTGGGTGCAGCGGCTGATGTGGCGGAAGAACAGCCACACGCAGACGATCGCAATGGCCAGCGGCACTGCAAACGCGGGCGACGACACGCGCAGGTGCGCTTCGCCCAGGTAGCTGATCGCCAGCATGCCCGCGAGCAGGCCGCCGCCGAGCAGTGCCATGCCGCCGGCGTCCATTCCGCCGTCGATCTTTTTCGCCCGCGGCCGGTCACGCGGTATGTAGCGCAGCGCCATCACGATGATCGCGATGCCGATCGGCACGTTGACGAAGAACACGCCACGCCAGGTCCAGTACGACACGAACAGCCCGCCGAAGATGGGCCCGATCATCGCACCGACCGGAAAGATGCTGCCGAACAGGCTCACCGCGCGATCGCGCGCGTCGCCGAAGTAATCAACGACGATCCCGGTTGCCGACGGCGTAAAGCCCGCGCCGCCGGCCGCCTGCAGCGCGCGCAACGCAATGAGCACGAAGATGTTGTCGGCCAGCCCGCAGCACAGCGATGCCACGGTAAACGTGACGACCGAGGCGACGAACACCTTGCGGCGGCCATAGCGCTCGCTGAGCTTGCCGCTGATCGGCAGCATCACCACGAAGCCGAACGAATAGGCGGTGATGGTCCACCCGGCCCAGTTGATCGATGTTTGCAGCCCGTGCTGCAACGCATGCAATGCCGTTGCGACGATCGTCGAGTCGACCGACATCATCAGCAACGCCAGTGCGACGGTCGTGAACGCCGGCACGCGGCGGATCGGCTGATCCTTCCCGGCGAGCCCCGGAAATCCGTTGGCCCGACCGGTATCGTGCCGGAAATTCTTGCTGCGAGTGGTTCCCACTTTCTACGTTCCTGTCTTCCGGCCGGCCGGATGCGAATCCACCGTTGCTCCGGTAGTCTGACACCCGGGGAGATGGTCGGACAAAAAAATTTGAACGCGGCCGTTCAATAAAGTCGAACGGCACGGCTGGATGGCGTTCTGAATGACGCGACAGCTTCGAGACCGTTTCGCAGTTTTCGCCGGATGCTTCCGGTTAATCCGTCGCGCATGTGCGTATTGTAAGGCAGCGCGTCACGGGATTCTCGCCGGCGCCTGCCTTTTTGTTCGATGCGCAGGTATTCGCGAAATGAGGTGGTGGACGGGGAGCTGCGGGTCTCGCCGGCAGAAGCGCCTTTTCCTGCACGGGTCGGCGGACAGTCCGCGGACGACATGCAGAATTTACGCGATCGGCGGGATGCCTGCGCCGGAAGGGGGTTGGAAGTTCGGCGAAGGAAGCGGTTCGCCCGGCAAGCGGGGAAGCCGGCAACCGGTTACGGACTGGGCCTGACCTGCAGGGCGAGCGGCCACGGGTAATGGCCGGGCCGTGCATGTTCGTTCAGTATGAAGCGGTAGCCCAGTGACGCCGAAGTCGTCCGCGATTCCAATGAAGTGGCGACGAATGTCCCGCCGTCGGCGCCGATTTGCAGCGGTGTTCCGAGGCCGTCGATTTCAACGGTGTCGAACAGATCCACGCGCGGATAAAAATCGATTTCGTACGATGCGTTTTTCGTGACTTCCACCGTGAAGCGGGAGCCGACCGGCACGTCCACATAACCGCGCGCGACGTCGCGGGCGCTGATGTCGATTTCGGACGCCTGGTATTCGGATTGCATCCGCACCGACGGCCGCACTTCGGTCGTGACCGCGAATGCGCTGCGTGCCTGCCCGGCGTCGACCGGCGACGAATGCGATACGCTGCCGACTGCGAGCACCGACGCGAATATCGCCGCCATCAGTTTTTGCTGGATCTGCAGACCGCGTTCAACATCCTGCCGCTTGATGTGACCGGCGGCGATCAATTCCTCGCCCAGCTGCCTGCCGGTCGTGGCCTGCTGCGCCAGCGCCGCATCGAGCTGCGCGAACGTGATCTTGCCGGACGCGACCAGAATTTCGCCCAGCTTGAGGCGACTCGAGCCCGCCGGCTTGTCCCCCTGTGTCTGGGCCGCCAGCGCGGCATCCAGTTCCGGACGGGTGAGCAATGACATGCGCATCAGGACTGCGCCGAGCTTCTGGCCGGTGCGCCGCTGTTCAGCCAATGCGCGATCGAGCTGCGCCGGGGTAATGTGCCCGACTTCGCACAGCAGCTCACCGAGCTGCCGCCGAACGCCGGTCGCCAGCTTCGTCGCCTGGACGACATCGGTGGTGCCCTCGCATTCGTCGCGAATGAGGTCGAGTGCCGCTGGCGCGATGACGCCCCACTCGACGAGCAGTGTCCCGAGCTGATAGCCGTCGGTCAGCGTATTTTTGTCGTGATCGTTACGCATAATCCCTTCTCGCAGTAATGATACGCTGCATCGACTGAAATCCGCTGTGAACTATTCACGTTCCGCTGTGCGGGACAATTGCCCGCCGTTCGCAAATCAGGACAACGGCATTGACGGCTGCGTGCCTTGCGCCGCCGTTTCGTCCGCCGGCCGGTGACGGATTCGCCGGGCTTTGCGTTGTGCAACGCGGCCCGGTATCATCGTGAAATATCACAAGCGTTTCAGTGGCCGGTGTCGATGCCGGCAAGGTGCGAACCTCATAGGAATAGCGTGGAATTTGATTGTAACGGCCGCTCGCTTGCACTCGGCGTGGACCATCTGATCATTGCCGGCTGGACCGGACGCGACGCCGATGCGACCGAGCACCACATTACGGAGCTGGAAGCGATCGGCGTGCGGCGTCCGCGCACGATTCCGTGTTTTTATCGGGTGGGCGCCAACCTGCTGACCGGCGCACCGGTCATCGACGTCACCGGACATGATTCAAGCGGCGAAGCCGAGTTCGTATTGATCGCCGCGGCCGACGGGCTGTACGTCGGCGTCGGCTCGGATCATACCGATCGCAAGGCGGAAACCTGGGGCGTTACGCTGGCGAAGCAGATGTGCCCGAAACCCGTCGGCCGCGAACTGTGGCGCTTCGCGGACGTCGCGGACCACTGGGACCGGCTGGTGCTGCGCTCGTGGCTAACGTGCGACGGCCGGCGCGAGCTCTACCAGGAAGGCTCCGTCGCGAGCATGCTGGCGCCGCGCGATCTGTTGCGCCGTTATGCCGGCGACGGCACAACGCTGGCAGAAGGCAGCGTGATGTTCTGCGGCACGCTTGCCGCACGTGGCGGGATACGCGGCGGAGCCCGTTTCGAAATCGAACTCGAAGATCCGGTTCTGGCGCGATGCCTGCGCCACGCGTACGACGTGCGCGAACTGGCGCTGGCCGACTGACGCGAATTTGTCCTGCAAGGAGCGAAACGATGATCATCCGCAAGGCACACGAGGAATTCCATGCGATCGATCCCGATGCGGGCTGGGAAGTGCCGCCCGGCTATCCGGCCGGCATCGAGCAGCAGATACTGTCCGGCTTTCTCGACGAAAAAAACAAGCAGGGATTTCGCACGCGGCACTTGCGATTCAAGCCCGGCATCTATACCACCAAACCGTTCGTTCACGATTACTGGGAAGAAGTGTATCTCGTGTCCGGCGATCTGATCGTCGGCAATGATGCCGACGGCAACGGCGGCACCAGGTTCGGACCGAACACCTACGCCTGCCGGCCGCCCGGAACGCATCACGGTCCATTCAAGTCGGACACCGGTTGCCTGCTGCTGGAACTGCATTACTACGACGATGCGCGCTGAGCGGGTGCTGCGCGCAGGCCGGGCTGCCGGCGCGGCCCGCACTTCGCGCGCAACGGCGCGACGCGACCCTCGCGGCACAGTGGAGGTGTCGTCGCTGCGCACCGAGGCCTATCGCGAGATCAAGCGCCGCATCACCACCACCGCCTACCGCCCCGGCGAGATTCTGAACGAGACGCTGGTCGCCGCATCGCTGCGCATCGGCCGCACGCCGGTACACGAGGCGCTCAATCGTCTGGCGCTGGAAGGCATGATCGAGGTCATTCCGCGCAAGGGCATCATCGTGAAGCCGGTGACGCTGAACGAAATGCGCGAGATTGCGCAGGTGCGTGCCAGCAACGAGGTGTTGTGCGTATCGCTGGCCGCGCGCCATGCCGACAATGATGATATTCGCGCGATGCGCGCGGTGCTCGATGCAGCGCCGGCGGCGATCGCGAAGCGTGACGTCGAAGCGATGATGAATCTCGACCGCGAGTTCCATTGCGCGATATCACGCGCCGCGCGCAACCGCACGCTGGCCGACGTGCTGCTGCAGCTTCACGAGCGCTCGCTGCGGTTCTGGTTCATTTCGCTGTCGGCGCCGCGCCACATGGAACAGGTGCAACGCGAGCATCGCGCGATATTCGAAGCGATCCGGACGCACGATCCGAAGGCGGCGGCGCGCGCGGTGACGGCGCACGTCCACGCCTACGTGCGCAACATCACGCAACAGCTATGAAGCCGACACTGGCGGAACTGGCGGCATTGCTGGCCGCGGGCAAGACCACCAGCCGGGCGCTCACCGAACAGGCGCTCGCCGGCATCGACGATCCGGCCGGAGAGGGCGGGCGGACCTTTACCAGCGTCCATCGCCAGACCGCGCTGGCGCAGGCACAGGTATCCGACGAACTGCGTGCGCACGGCATCGTGCCATCGCTGCTGGCCGGCATTCCGGTCTCGGTGAAGGATCTGTTCGACATCGGCGGCGAGACCACGCGCGCCGGCTCGCGCGTGCTGGCCGACGCGCCGCCGGCAACGGCCGACGCGGACTGCGTGGTGCGCCTGCGCCAGGCCGGCGCCGTCATCATCGGCCGCACCAACATGACTGAATTCGCATATTCGGGGCTGGGCCTCAATCCGCACTACGGCACGCCGAAAAATCCGCATGACCGGGCGACCGGGCGCATCCCCGGCGGCTCGTCGTCGGGCGCGGCGGTGTCGGTCGCCGACGGCATGGCGGCGGTGGCGATCGGCACCGATACCGGCGGCTCGGTGCGCATCCCGGCGGCGCTGTGCGGGCTGACCGGATTCAAGCCCACCGCGCGCCGCATTCCGGGGCGCGGCATGCTGCCGTTGTCGACGACGCTGGATTCGATCGGGCCGATTGCGCGCAGCGTCGCGTGTTGCGCGATCGTGGATCGGATCCTGTCCGGCGAAAACGACGTGCCGGTGCAGGCGCTGCCGCTCGCCGGCCTGCGCCTGGGCGTGGTGCGCGATTACGTGCTGAACGATCTCGATGATGAAGTGACGAGCGCATTCGACGACGCACTGCGCCGGCTTGCCGCCGCCGGCGCGCGCGTCGAGGATTGTGATTTTCCGGAACTGAATGAGCTGCCGGCGATCAATGCCGGCGGCGGCTTTTCGGCGGCCGAAGCGTGGGCGTGGCACCGCGATCTGCTGGCGCGCCGCGGCGCCGAGTACGATCCGCGGGTCGCGGCACGGATCGCAGGCGGTGCGCAAATGAGCGCTGCCGACTACATCGAGCTCGGCCAACAGCGCGCGCGCATGATCGAGGCGGGCCGGCGGCGGACGGAACCATTCGATGCGCTGGTGATGCCGGCGGTCGCCTGCGTCGCGCCGGCGATTGCCGCAGTGATTGACGACGACGATGCCTATCATCGCGCCAATCGCCTGATCCTGCGCAATCCGGCCGTCATCAATTTCATCGACGGCTGCGCATTGTCGATTCCGTGTCAGCAGCCGGGGAAACTGCCGGTCGGCTTGATGCTGGCGGACACGACGTTGCGCGATGGACATTTGTTGAGCGTCGGCCTCGCGGTCGAGGCGGCATTGCATGCAGAAGGCGAAAATTGAACGACGCTGACAGGATACTGATCGCGGGCGCCGGGCCCGTCGGATTGTCCGCCGCGTGCTGTCTGGCGGAGCAGGGCGTGCCGGTGTTGGTGCTGGAGGCCGAACCGCAGCTGCCGGAGACGTTGCGTGCATCGACCTTCCATCCGCCGACGCTCGACATGCTCGAACGCTTTGGCGTGCTGCGCGGGCTGCTCGACGCCGGTGGCCTCAAGGCGCCGACCTTCCAGTATCGCGATCGCAACGGCTGGTACGTCGAGTTCGATTTCGGGATGCTCGCCGACGTGACACGGCATCCGTTTCGCGTGCAATGCGAGCAGTACAAGCTCAATCACGTGCTGTACGACTGGCTCGACGGCAGGCCGCAGGCCGAAGTGCGCTTCGGCGCGAAAGTGACCGGCGTCGAGCAGGACGACGATCACGTACGCGTGATCGTATCCGGCAACGGCCGCAGCGAAAAGCTCACCGGACGCTACCTGATCGGCGCTGACGGCGGCCGCAGCAACGTGCGCGAGGCGCTCGGCATCCGGCTCGAAGGCTTCACCTGGCCGGAACGCTTCGTCACCGTGAGCACGCCGTTCGCGTTCGAGGATCATTTCGAGCAGCTGTCGCAGGTCAGTTATTTCACCGATCCGGAGGAATGGTTTTTCCTGCTGCGCGTGCCGGGGTTCTGGCGTGCGATGTTTCCGACGTCGCCCGACGAAAGCGATGAGCAGGTATTGAGCGACGCGACGCTGCAGCGCCGGCTGCAGCGCGTGGTGCCGCGCCGCGAGCCGTACGAAATCGTTCATCGCGTGCTTTACTCGGTGCATCAGCGGGTGGCGCAGACCTATCGCAGCGGGCGTGTGGTGCTGGCGGGCGATGCCGCGCACTTGAACAATCCGCTCGGCGGGATGGGCATGAACGGCGGCATTCACGACGCCTGCAACCTGGCGCAGAAGCTGGCGTGCATCTGGCGCGGCGAGGCCGATGATGATGAACTGGACCGCTACCAGCGGCAACGCCGCGCGATTGCGCTCGACTACGTAAACGAACGCTCGATCCGCAACAAGAAGAATCTCGAAACGCGCGATCCGGACGAACGCGCGCGGTTTCGCCGCGAAATGGAAGCTGCCGCCGCCGATCCGGCACTGACCCGCGATCTTCTGCTGAAGGTGTCGATGATCGCGAGCCTGCGTCAGGCGGCGCAGACCGCTTGAAACGTTCCGCATTCATAAAAGTATTTTTTGCGGAATCTTGAATACGCGCAAAATATTTTCGCAATCTACCGAATACGAGACAAAATTCGCAAAATTTTATGGCCTGAAAACCGGTAAAGTTTCCAGTTGAACGAGTCAATGAACGGTGCGCCTGCGCACCACTACTGGAAACGGATTCATGATCGCGGAAAAAGAAGCGTTGCGACAAACGCCATCGCTGGGCGTGCTGGTTGACCGGATTGGCGATATATGCAAAGAATCGCCGGCGGCTGTTCCCGAACTGATACGCAGTGCGTTGCGGGATGCGGTGACGCGCGGCGGCCTGCTGACTGCGGATCAGAAGCGTGGCCAGGCCGCGGGCTACATGCGTCACCTGTTGCACGAAGATCCGCACGGGCGTTTTTCGGTCGTGTCGATCGTGTGGGGCGCGGGGCAGTTCAGCCCGGTGCATGGCCATTACACGTGGTGCGGCTACGTCGTTGCGGAAGGCCGACTGCAGGAAGAGTGTTATAACTGGGACAGCGGGCAGCAGCAGGCGGTGCTGACCGGGACAGCCGTTCGCGACGCCGGCTATGCCAGTTATTCGCACGCCGGTCTCGACGCGATACACCGGTTTGGCAATGCGGGCGGTCCCGACGCGATTTCGGTGCACGTTTATGGAATTGACGGCGAGCGGCTGGCAACCCATGTCAATCGCGTGGTTCAGGCGCACAATTGAAACATCATTCACAAGGAGAAATGTCAGTGAGCACGCCACAAACGATGAAGGCGCTGGTGCTGGGAGCGCACGGCGATCTGGACCGTCTGCAGATCAGGTCGGATCATCCGGTGCCGCAAGTCATTGCGGACCATGTGCTGATCCGGGTGCGCGCTTCGTCGTTCAACTACCACGACATGTTCACCGTGAAGGGCATGCCGGGCATCAAGGTGCCGCTGCCGGTGGTGATCGGCCTCGACATGGCCGGCGAGATCGTCGAAGTCGGTGCCGGCGTTGATGGCTGGCAGGCGGGCGATCGCGTGCTGGTCAATCCGCTGAACAAGAAAAAGGGCCTGATGGGCGAAATGATGGACGGCGGCATGGCCGAGTACTGTCTGGTCGCGGCCGATCAGCTGATCCGCATGCCGGACAAGGTCAGTTTCGAGGACGCGGCGGCGCTGCCGGTGGCGTACGGCACCGCCCATCGCATGCTGATCACGCACAGGACGGTGAAGGCCGGCGACCGTGTGCTGATCCTCGGCGCCAGTGGCGGAGTCGGCACCGGCTGTGTGATGCTGGCCAAGCTGCTGGGTGCGGAAGTGGTGGCGTGCGCCGGCAGCGATGACAAGATGCGCCGCTTGAAAGAGCTGGGCGCGGATCACGTGATCAACTACCGCGACGTCAATTTTTCGAAATGGGCGATCGAGCATTATGGCAAGCCGCAGCGCCGGTCGTACGAAGGCGGCGTCGATGTGCTGATAAACTTCACCGGTGGCGATACCTGGGTGCCGTCGCTGAAGTGCGTGAAACGCGGCGGCAGCATCCTGGTGTGCGGCGCGACGGCAGGCCACGAT
>DASSON010000188.1:0-3531 GCA_035700525.1 Burkholderiales bacterium | reverse complement strand
ATGGGACGAATCTCGTCATTTCGCTTGACAGCCAAGACAGCTGCTCCTCATTCGAGGAGGGGAAAAACCGATAGCGCATGAACGGACGCACGAATTTTCCCCGCCTTATCGAGGCGGGGAGTCCGCGAAGGCGGAGGGGGGTGGTGGGCGGTGCCCGGAAAAATCGATTACGCCTTCCACTTTGTTCCCGCCTCTTATAAAAACGACTGTGTTATTGCGCCGCCTTGCCGTCCGGAATGAACACGTAGCCGAATCCCCACACCGTCTGGATGAAGCCCGGCTTCGCGGGATCCGTTTCGATCAGTTTGCGCAGGCGCGAAATCTGCACGTCGATGCTGCGATCGAATGCACCGAATTCGCGGCCGCGCGCCAGCTCCATCAGCTTGTCGCGCGACAGCGGCACCCGCGGATGCTGGGCGAGCACTTTCAGCAATGCAAATTCGCCGGTGGTGAGTGCAATGTCCTGGTCGTTGCGCATCAGTTGCCGGGTGGCGAGATTGAGCGCGAAGTCTCCGAACTCGACGATTTCGTGGCCGTTGCTCGGTGCGCCGGGCGGGGCGTCGGGCGGCTGGCGGCGTAACACGGCCTGGATGCGCGCGACCAGCTCGCGCGGATTAAACGGTTTCGGCAGATAATCGTCGGCGCCGATCTCAAGCCCGACGATGCGATCGACCTCGTCGCCCTTGGCGGTGAGCATGATGATCGGGATGTTTTCGCCGCTGCCGCGCAGTCGCCGGCAGATCGACAGCCCGTCCTCTCCCGGCAGCATCAGGTCGAGTATGAGCAGATCGTAACGCTCGCGCGCCAGCCAGCGGTTCATGTCGGCGCCATCGGTTGCGGCCCGTACGCTGTAGCCCTGTTCCGTGAGATAACGGTTCAGCAGATCGCGCAGTCTCGCATCGTCGTCGACGACGAGAATTTTTGTCTTGGTATGCTGCATGCGATTATCGTAGCGTTTTGGTAACCTTGCGACGAATTTCTATTGTAAAAGAATATTGCGCCTGACAACGCGGAAATAAATTGTTACAACAAAAACAACCGTATTGACGGCGATACCGCGTCGGCGGGGTAACATGCGTGAGCGAATCGGGTCGTGGTCTCCTTGTCAGGAATAATTGCGGCTGGCGCAGGTCATGCATGATATGGGAACCGGAATTGCGGGGATAACGCAAACGCAACGTATGGGCGTGAGGGGAAGTGGCGCATGAAGCGGCAGTGGATAGCGTGGGTGCTTGTAGTGGCGGGGCTGATGGCCCCGGCCTTGTCGCAGGCGGACCGGCATGACGGCGGGCAGCAGCGCGCACAGGCTGAACGTGGCCGCCAGGAGCGGCCGCGTATGCTGGACTACAGCCGGCAACGGCAGTATCGCAAGCTGGGTGCCGGGCTGACGCCGGATCAGCGGCGCGAGCTGCGGCGCGACGTCGACCAGGCCGGACGCAAGCTTTACCGTAACCAGGGCCGCGGCCGCGGTCCACATTGATGCGACGCAGGCTCACCGGACCATGATGGACTAAAAGCGGGGCGGCAGCATGCGGCATGACGACGCGAGACAGTTGCTGAACCGCACCGGCTTTGCGGCAGATCTCGACGAGATCGAGGCGTTCACGAAGCTTTCGCGGAACGAAGCGGTGGAGAAGCTGCTGGCCCGGACCGGCCGACCCGCGGCAACGCCGCCGCCGGCGTGGGCGATGACCTATGAACGGCCGCCGCGTCTGAAGCTGCTGGACGAGGATGCCCGCAAACGATTCCGGCGGCGGCTCCGCGAGCAGGTGATCGAGCTTCGCAACTGGTGGATCACCGAGATGCTGACGACATCTTCGCCATTCACCGAGAAAATGACGCTGTTCTGGCACAACCATTTCACGTCCAGCATCCGGAAAGTGCGTTCGCCGGTGCTGATGTACCGGCAGAATCATCTGCTGCGGCATTACGCATTCGGCAATTTCCGCGATTTTCTGCATGTCGTCGCCAAGGATCCGGCGATGATGATCTGGCTCGACACCGCTGCCGATCGCAAGCGGCATCCCAACGAGAATTTTTCGCGTGAAGTGATGGAGCTGTTCACGCTCGGACTCGGACATTACACCCAGCGCGATGTAACCGAATCGGCGCGCGCCTACACCGGCTGGAGCATCGATCGCGATCGCGGCGAGTTCGTGTTCCGTCCGCGCCAGCACGACGACGGCCCGAAAACCTTTCTTGGCCGCACCGGCAATTTCAACGGCGACGAAGTGCTCGACATCATCCTCGATCAGCCGGCCGTCGCCGGGTTCATCACCGCCAAACTGTGGCGCCATTTCGTTTCGCTGAATCCCGATCCGCGCGAACTGCAGCCGATCGCGCGCCGCTTCCGCGAATCGGGCTACGACATCAAGGTCGCGTTGCGCGGCATCCTTGCGTCCGACGCGTTCTACGCGCCGCGGAACCGCGCGGTGCTGTTCAAGTCTCCGGTCGATTTCGTCGTCGGTACGCTGCGCCAGTTCCGCTTCGACGTGGGCGACGCGACGCCGTTTTCGTTCATCTGCGCGCGGCTCGGCCAGAACTTGTTCGCGCCGCCCAATGTCGCCGGCTGGCCCGGCGGCGAAGCATGGATCAACAGCAACACGCTGCTTGCGCGCAAACAATTTCTGGGGCGCATCTTCCGTGGGCAGGAGCGCATGGCGGCGGGTTTGTCCGGCGCGCCGCGCATGATGCAGGCGACGGCAAACCGGATGATGATGGTTGCTCCGAAAACCGCTATGGGCGGCATCGGCAGGCGCATCACGCGCGGCATGACGGCGTTGCATTTCGATGAACATCGCTGGTTCGCGCAGTTCGAGCCCGGCGACCGTGCCGCGATCGAACGCGTGATTTATGCGGGACGGCCGGTGCAGCAGCCACGCCCCGGCGCGACGGGTGTCGAGCTTCTGAAAGAGCTGACGCTCGATCCGATGTATGAACTGATCTGACGAGGCGCGTATGGATCGCCGGGAATTCTTTCAAACGCTTGGGGCGGCGTCGCTGGTTGCCGTTGCCCCGCGCGCCGCGTTTGCCGGCGCCACGCTGCGCGGCTACGGCAATCTGCTGATCCTGGTCGAGCTCAAGGGCGGCAACGACGGCCTCAATACCGTGGTGCCATACGCCGATTCGCAATACTACCGACTGCGTCCGCGCATCGGCATTGCCCGTGACCAGGTGCTGCAGCTCGACGAGCGCGCCGGGTTGCATCCGTCGCTGCAGCCGCTGGCGGCGCTGTGGCAGGATCGCCAGCTTGCGATCGTGCAGGGCGTCAGCTATCCCAATCCCAACCTGTCGCACTTTCGCTCGATCGAGATCTGGGACACGGCGTCGGGCAGCACGCAGTACTTGAGGAACGGCTGGCTTGCGCGCGTGTTCGCACAGGCACCGGCACCGCGCTCATCCGCGGCTGACGGCGTGGTGGTCGGCACCAACGACATGGGACCGTTCGACGGCAGCGGCGCGCGTGCGATCGTGCTCAACAACCCGCGACAGTTTCTCAACGAAGCGAAGCTCGCGATGCCCGAGGGGCAT